>CAZFDP010000007.1:0-21453 GCA_964518185.1 uncultured Phocaeicola sp.
AATCCGCGTGCTTACCCGTTTCATAGGAAACATAGACGACGGAACGACACTCCGCCACATCATGGCAGAGAACAATTTGCAGGAAAGATAATTCACAAAGGGAATCACTCCTAAATGAAAAGAATGTAATGACTACCTGCCTCTTTATCTTCCTGCTCACCATTATAGCCAGCTTCATCCAACGGGTAAGCGGCTTTGGGTTCGGCATCTTTGTGATGATGTTCTTCCCTTTCTTCCTGCCCAGTTATGGTGAGTCGGTGATGCTATCGGGATTGTTGGCGGGAAGTACGGCACTGATGATTGCCATCAGGAATTGGAAGTACATCCGTTGGCGATTGATGGGATGGGTAGTATTATTCAATGTACTGTTTTCTTTCTTGGCCACCGAATACATGCGTTCGATGAGCAATGACACTTTAAAGCAATGCTTGGGAGGCGTATTGATTCTCATCGCCTTGTATTTCTTGTTCGGTGAAGGAAGAATGGGAAGAATTTTCAAGTCCAAACCGGCACAAGTCACTATCGGAAGCATCAGCGGTGTAATGGGAGGCATGTTTGCCATGCCCGGTCCCCCTATCGTTCTCTATTGCATCAGTACATTGGAAGACAAACGGGAGTATGTCGCTACACTCCAAGCCTTTTCTGTAGTATTGAATATCTTCTACACGCTCTTCCGCGCCAAAGCCGGTTTTTATTCCGACGATACTTGGCTTTATTGGGCGATTGGAATAGGAGGAGCCATTATCGGTTCTTCTTTGGGAGCAAGATGTTTCGAGATTATCAGCAACCGTACGTTGAAACATATTGTTTATGGAATGATGATTGTAAGCGGACTGGTAGCCCTATTATAAATTCGGTTGTCGCATAAAAACAAGAATAGAAATAAATCCGTGTAATCCGTGCCTAAAAAAATAGTGGATGTGCATTTCGACACACCCACATTAATTTTCAATGATTTACCAAAGTTCATGAATCAATATTCTTCTTCATCGAAAAAGAAGTCTTCTTTGCTGGGATAATCCGGCCAAATATCTTCGATGCTTTCGTAGATTTCACCTTCATCTTCCATTTCCTGCAAGTTTTCAATCACTTCCAAAGGAGAACCCGAACGGATGGCATAATCAACCAATTCATCCTTGGTTGCAGGCCATGGGGCATCCTCTAATTTTGATGCTAATTCTAACGTCCAATACATAGTATTCTTTAATTAATTACTAACAACTCTGATATTACTTTTATATTCGGCCGCAAAAGTATAATAAAATATTTCAATTACAACCTTTATCCCAATAAATTTCACTCGTTTGTGCCAATAAGTTTAATTTTCGGGCCAAAACAAAGAGATAATCGGACAAACGGTTAACAAAAGCGGTTACATTTTCTTCTACTGAACATTCTTCGGCCAATGCAAGGATGCGTCTTTCGGCACGACGGCAAACGGTTCTACAAACCTGACAGACAGCCGATTCACGAGAGCCTCCGGGAATAACGAAAGCACGAAGGGCAGGAAGTTGCTGGTCAATCTTATCGATTGCGGTTTCCAAACGGGTTATATCCTCCTGGTGTATCTGACTCTCGATACGGAGAGTGGTATTCTTCCGGTCGGTTGCCAAATAAGAACCGATGGTAAACATTTTATGTTGTACCCATAATATCAGTTCCCTGTCTTCTGCATCCGTCAGATAGGTGAGCAAAAGTCCAAGGTGAGTATCCAGTTCATCAATGGTGCCATAAGCTTCCAAACGGATATGTGTTTTCGGCACTCGGGTTCCACCTACCAGCGAAGTGGTTCCTTTGTCACCCGTACGGGTATATACTATACTTTTCTTCATGTTCCTTCTACAAAAAATTAACGATATAGTTTTGTTTGACTCGTTTCTTGTCAAAAAACACCAGCCCCACATCGTACAAATCGAATGTAAGACGCACCCGTTCGTCTTCTTTTACTTGATTCCACCAATCCTTCTTTTCCTTAGACTGATAAAGATTTCCCACGATGATGCACGAACGGCTGTTTACATAAGGAAGCACCTGTTCAAAAACCTCTTTATAATAAGGTGTATGACCAATGTGCAACAAACCGACTTCCCCCAACGACCGGATGTCTTCTTCCAACTTATCAAGAGTCTTCACGACATCCTTTCCCTTGATAGTAAACGACTGGATGGAAGGACGTGCGGCCCGCATATAACTGATGGAAGCCCCATTACCAACCCCTACCTCTATCAACGATTGGGGATTCAGATGATTCACCAAGCGAAACAGGAGACGGTTTACCTTCTTGCGATAATGCGGCAGGAAAGCGGAGAAATGTTTCTTGTCAAGCGTATGATAAGCATAATAAGGCAACTTCTCGTAGATAACGGAAGTTATCAAGAAAAAGTCCGATGGAGAATGCACCCCATACCCACAACGGTAACGGAAGCGTCTGCACCAATTCCAATATCTACGAAATACAGTCATATTATTCTATCAATTATTGTCCAAAGGTACAAAAAGATTCTTAATCCGCACTATATTCATATAAAAAGAACAACTGATTACATTCTACTTACTCATCCGTCTAATATTATAAATAAATATCTAATTATGGAAAATAAATTCAGCAGTCCGCTTTGCGGTATCATTCCTCCATTGGTAACACCTCTGAAGGATAACGAAACATTAGACATAGAAAGTTTGGAACGCTTGATAGAGCATCTCATAGCTGGAGGAGTACATGGCCTTTTTATATTGGGTACTACCGGTGAGGAACAGAGCCTGAGTTACCGCATCCGTAAACAAATGATTGAAGAGACTTGTCGTATCAATCGAGAACGACTTCCCGTATTGACTTGCATAACAGACACTTCTATCGTAGAAAGTGTGAACCTGTCCAAGATTGCCGCAGATTGTGGTGCATCGGGTGTAGTTTCTGCCCCCCCTTATTATTTTGCTACCGGACAACCCGAATTGGCCCAATTCTACGAAGAGTTAGTTCCACAACTACCTCTGCCCGTATTCTTATACAATATGCCTTCGCATGTCAAAGTAAGTTTTGCTCCAGCAACCATACACCGCATTGCACAGAATTCGCAAGTAGTTGGATTTAAAGATAGTTCAGCAAATACCGTTTACTTTCAATCTGTAATGCACATCATGAAAGACCGTCCCGATTTTGCCATGTTAGTAGGCCCGGAAGAAATTACCGGCGAATGTGTATTGATGGGGGGGCATGGTGGAATTAACGGAGGTGCCAATATGTTTCCGGAACTTTACGTAAGTATGTACAATGCAGCTAAGGCCGGTGACTTGTCTGAAGTACTCCGTTTGCAACCATACATTATGCAAATAAGCCAAAGCATCTATACAGTAGGACAACACGGTTCCAGTTACCTTAAGGGGCTTAAATGTGCACTTTCCTTATTAGGTATTATCAATGATGACTTTGTAGCGTCTCCTTTCTACAAGTTTAACAGCCCCGAGCGCGAAAAAATACGTCAGGCATTGGATTGTTTACCCATAAAGGATGGCAAATTAATGATTTAAAACATCACAAGTATGCATATAGTTGACCTCATCATTTTTCTCCTTTTTACGGGAGGTATCGTTATTTTCGGTTGCTCCTTCTTTAATAAGAAAGCTTCCTCCGATGATTTCACCTCAGCCGGCCGCAGCCTGCCCGGCTGGGTGGTAGGTATGTCCATCTTTGCTACTTACGTAAGCAGCATCAGTTATTTGGGCTATCCCGGCAAAGCCTTTGCCGGTGATTGGAATGCATTTGTATTCAGTCTGTCTATCCCGATAGCCTCCTACTTTGCTGCCAAATATTTTGTTCCCTTTTACCGCAGTCACGGAAGTGTTTCGGCCTACAGTTTCTTGGAAGAACGATTCGGTGCCTGGGCAAGGCTCTACGCATCGGCTTGCTATCTGCTCACCCAAATAGCCCGTATGGGATCCATTCTGTTTCTGTTGGCACTACCTATGAACATCCTGATGGGATGGAACATACAATTGGTGATTATCTTTACCAGTTTAGCCATTATTGTCTACTCCATGATGGGGGGTATCAAGGCGGTGATATGGACAGAAGCCATCCAAGGGTTTATCCTGATTGGTGGTGCCTTGATTTGTTTGGTAGTACTCCTGTTCAGTATGCCCGAAGGTCCTATGCAAACCTTCGAAATGGCTATAGCCGATAACAAATTCTCATTAGGTTCCTTCGATTGGGGAATAGGCACTTCCACCTTCTGGGTATGCCTTATTTACGGTATCTTTACCAATTTGCAGAATTACGGTATCGACCAAAATTATGTGCAACGTTATCATACCGCCAAAAGCGAGAAAGAAGCCAAATTCTCGGCTTTGTTCGGTGGGTATCTGTTCATCCCGGTATCGGCCATATTCTTCCTGATTGGGACTGCGCTTTACACATACTACCAAGTATATCCCGAATTATTACCGGCCGAAGGCATCAAAGCCGACTATGTATTTCCCCTCTTTATAGTGAACCAACTGCCTGTGGGTCTTACAGGACTACTTATTGCCTCCATCTTTGCCGCTGGTATGAGTACGGTTGCTACCAGTGTAACCAGTTCGTCGACCATCGTACTGACCGACTATTACAAGCGTATCCGCAAAAACACTTCCGATCGTGAGCAACTCTATGTATTAAAGATTTCCAGCGTAGTGGTAGGTATACTGGGCATCATTGTTGCCTTGGCATTGGTAAATGTAGACAGCATCCTCGATGCCTGGTGGAAGCTTTCTTCCATCTTCAGTGGAGGTATGCTCGGCTTGTTCTTGTTAGGCTATCTGGCACGCAAGGCACGCAACATCCATGCAGCCATCGGGGTTATCTGTGGTGTCATTGTTATCGGGTGGATATCGGCAGCCGAATGGTTGGGATTACCGGCATCGGGTATCCACGAATATATGGCTATCGTATTGGGTACTGTTGTCATCTTTTTAGTAGGATTCCTATTGGCAAGCCTCTCACATAAAAAGAATAAATAATGAGAATTCTTTGGATAGACCTGAACAGTTCTTACGCCCATTCCTCTTTGGCATTGCCCGCCCTACATGCCCAACTCATACAGGACGACACATTGGAGTGGGAAATAGTATCTGCTACCATCAACGATAACATCGGGGGAATTACCAACAAGATTTGTGATAAGGAACCTGACATTATAGCTGGAAGCCTTTGGCTGTTCAACCACGAAGCGATGATACACATAGCTTCGCGAGTAAAAGCTCTGCTCCCCCATGTATGTCTTATCTTGGGGGGCCCGGAGTTTTTAGGGGACAACGAAGCCTTTTTAAGAAGAAATCCATTCGTAGACTGCGTATTCCGAGGAGAAGGAGAAGAACAATTTCCACATTGGATTCACTGTTGGGACCAACCGGAAAAATGGGAAGATATTATAGGGCTCTGTTATTTGGATAAAGAGAACCATTATCAAGACAATGGTTTAGCCAAAGTACAACATTTTGACCAATTGATTGCTCCGGAAGAAAGCCCCCTTTTTAATTGGAGCAAACCTTTCGTACAACTGGAAACAACCCGAGGCTGTTTCAACACTTGTGCCTTCTGTGTAAGCGGAGGTGAAAAACCCGTACGGTCCCTATCTATAGAAGTTATACGAAAGCGACTTCAAATCATTCACCAACACGGCATTAAAAATATTCGTGTACTCGATCGCACCTTCAATTACAGTACCCACCGCGCCAAAGAGCTTCTTCAACTATTTTTGGAGTTTCATCCGCACATCCGTTTCCATTTGGAAATTCATCCGGCACTACTATCCGATGAATTGAAGGAACAATTACAACAACTTCCATCCGGTTTGCTCCATTTGGAAGCAGGCATCCAAAGTTTACGCGAACCCGTATTGGAGAAATGCCAACGAAAGGGCAGTCTGCAAGATGCTCTGAACGGATTGAAGTTTCTCTGTTCATTAAAGAATATGGAGACGCATGCCGACCTTATTGCCGGACTTCCCCTTTATCGTTTAAATGAAATCTTTGAGGATGTACACACACTGGCCGAATACAATGCCGGTGAAATCCAGCTGGAATCTCTCAAATTGTTACCTGGTACAGCGATGCGTCGCAGTGCTGAAGAATTGGGAATCCGTTACTCTCCGCTTCCACCCTACGAGGTATTAGGAACCAACCACATCAGTACAACGGAACTGCAAACAGCCCGTTTCCTCTCCCGACTGCTCGATGGCTACTACAATACTTCGGCTTGGAAAGAAGTTACCCGACTCCTGATTCTGAATGTCCCATCATTCCTCCATACCTTCCTCACCTTTCTGTTAGAAGGCAACCTCATCGACCAACCCATGAGCCTGGAAAAACGAGGAATATTACTCTACGACTACTGCAAACGGAATTTGCCGGAATATCAATTACAAGTAGTCATAGCATGGATAGAAGCCGGCATGTCGCTCAAAAAACAACCGGCCGAACGAGTAAAGACCAAACACCAGACACCACCCGAACATTGGGAAGTGGAATATGGAGTATACAAAGAAAGCCTCCGCCTCTGTTTCTTACCCACAGACGACGAAGGCTTGCATGGTTATTGGTTTGGCTTTGAAACGGAAATTCAAAAGACAACTCCCGTATTCAAAGCCAAAACTTAAGACTCATTTATTCCCGATATATTTGTCCAATTCATTCAATTGGGCACTCTCCACCTGGTCGAATGTAACATTTTCCGTTACAACATTCTCTGCATAAGCTACCTTGTTTACACTATCACTCACACTGGTCACGTGTACATTCTTCATACTTACATTCTGAATGGGAAGTCGTTCATCACCCTTCAGTTCGTATATCATTTTGGCCGATTCGCATTGTACATTGGTCATGTAGATGCCATCAATCTTAGTTATGCGTTCTTCGTATGTAGGAACAATGTTACGCCACTGGTAAAGTACATCGGTATCGATTTCGAGCACACGAAGGGTACTTCCTGTCTGAACATTCTCCATGTGGATATTCTCAATAAAACCTCCACGGCGATGATTGGTTTTCAAGAACATCAGACGATGTACCGAATTGGGAGCCACACAATCGTGCATATATACATTGCGCACCCCTCCTGCCATTTCACTACCAATACCTAACAATACATGTCCGGCCAAGATACGACAATTACGAACTACAATGTTTTCGCTCGGCATATTCAATCGCCATGCATCCTGATTACGGCCCGACTTGATGACTACGGCATCATCGCCTTGATCGAAAGTACAATCTTCAACAAGGAAGTTGCGTGTCATTTCCAAATCAATACCATCATTGTTATGTCCGTGTGCCTTTACCTGCAAATTACGGGCTACACCACCATCGCACATATACATGTGAATGGTCCAAAACGGGCTACCTTCTATCTGTATACCATCGAGCAATACGTTCTTACAACGGTTCCAGTGAATAAGATGCGGACGGAAATTATTATCGCCCACAGCTACCTGGCGTTCTTCAACAGGCACCCCTTTCGACATCTGATGATACAAACCGGCCAAAGCATCCATGTGAGCTTTGGGGCGGGCAAACCAAACTTTCCATGTATCCATTTTGGGCTGGAGTTTTCCTTTGCCTGTCAAAGCAATGTTCTCACACTCAAATGCATATAACAGAGGAGAGTAATTGTAGCACTCCATACCTTCCCAAGAAGTCATTACAGCTGGTAAATAATCCTGCGGATTATCTGTAAAGTTAAGTACGGCACCTTCTTCCAAATGCAGGTTCACGTTACTCTTATAATGAATGGGACCTGTAATCCAAATTCCTGCAGGTACTACCACTCTACCGCCACCGGCTTCGTTACAAGCCGCAATGGCCTTGGCAATAGCTTCAGTATTATCAAATCCTTCCTCAGCCATGGCACCATATTCGGTAATAACAAAATCCTGTTCGGGAAAAATACATACTTTGATAGGTCCCATCGGGAAAGGAGCTTCCACTTCAATGGTTTCATAACCGATGGTAGGCTTACAAGCCACCATCAATACACTTACAAGAAATACACTTACTAATTTTACCATAATATACTGTCATTATTAATAAACACGAATTTCGTCTACTTGCACCCAATCTTCCCGACTGCCAAAATAATCGCCACGCTTATTGAACCAAAGTGGATGTTCACCGGTACATTCTACCTCCAACATATATTTCCCTTCGGGAAGCAAAGGACTCACAAAACGGATTCCGTCCTCAGCCACTTTGCTATAAAAATCAATCATGTTACTATATACAGATGTGCCTTCTGCATCTAGGATACGGATTACAGCATATCCCCCATTATGGAATGTATGTCCAAAGACCGCTACCCGAGTTCCTTCAAACGGGAATACCAGTTTATCTCCTTTCTTGTCACTTCGGAAAGAAACCTTTGTACTTTCACCACCCAAATCGGTAACCGGTTCCAATGTTTGTGGATTCCATACAGCCCAATATTTCGGGATAGACAACTTCGGTCCATCCACCTGTAACGGCAACCACACATACGTAGCCGAAGAAGCTTGATGAGGATACGACCAACGGTCGCCCATATACATATAAACGATTGAGTCTCCACGATGTAAGGGGAAGATAAATGTAGATTGGGAATTGTATGTCAACGTACCTTCCGGACAAAACAAACCTTGTCGAGTCCATGGTCCTTCAATGGCAGGAGCCGTGAAATAAAAATTATCATTACGCTCCCAACTGGTCAAGTTTGAAGCAAAAAGATAATAAAGACTATCCTTATGGAACATGGCAGGAGATTCACCTCCGCCTTTCAGTCCACTCAAGACCTTAGCCTCGGCCGATCGATAATCCGAACTCAACCGATATATATCCCCATGATGCATCAGCAGATAACCCGTACCATCATGATCTTGAAAAGTTCCCATGTCCCAACGTCGGATGGGTTCACCTTCGTACAACAAGGGGCCTATAAATGTATAAGGACCTGTTATCTTATCGGCAACAGCCAGTCCTACCTGAGGATCTTTATAACCCATATCATCAGTATGGGCCAACATAATGTATTCACCTGTTTCCGGACATCGCATCACCTTAGGACGTTCACCTACCCTATTGGGACCTAATAACCCTTCTTTCTGAACGGACAAGGCTACCCCTTCAAATCTCCAATTAGCCAAATCCTTGCTGGAATAGCATCCAAATCCAGGGAAAGCATTGGTTGTATCCGATTTCCATTCACCAAACAGATAATAGGTACCATCTTCCTCCACGATACACGCACCATGTGCATTGACGGGCCGACCTTGGTCATCTATCCATGGGACTCCATTTACAATAGAAGTTGAAAAAGGATCTTTACCTTTGTGTCTTACACTGCATGAAACAGCCAAACAAGCTATTAATAGACAACCAAACTTAATAATATTTCTCATAGACACTTAATCGTAGTTATTCCTTATTCATGATTTTCACTTGGTCAATCACAACCCCTTCGTCCAAAGCTGTAATGGTAAGTTTCAATGAATTTCCATGACTTACTTTATGCTGAGTGCTTCGAAGTGCCTGATTGGTCAATACATTTATTTTCCATTCCTCACTACGACCTTCGGTATGATAGTCCACCACTTGCGGTGCTTCACCATTCACTGATATAGCATATCGAAGTTGTTGGCCTTCAACCGGATGATTGGGAGCCAAAGCTACAGTTACGGCTACCGAATCGGGCAACATTGTATTTACTTCATAAGTAACCGAAGTACCCTTTTCCACATGAATGGCTCCACGCTGATAACCCATACCATAACAAACAGGCTGTTCGCCTTGATAAGAAACAAAATCCTTGCCATTCAACAAACAAAGCGGAGTTTCCTTGACCACTAATGGTTCATCAACTTGTGTCCGTGGCACTTGATGGAAAACTGCCAAATTACGGGGTTGGTAATCCATCATCTTGTTCCATTTACCATTATTCATGGTATTATACTTTTCAGTCATAGCTACAATGGTATGGAAAGCATCGTCACTCTGTTCCCAATTGGCCTGTCCATGACGAGCCAACTGTGCATAGAGGTGTTTCTTGTTCATTTCGGCAGCTCCGCAAACAGGATATTCCACCAACTGATACCAAACAAGTTGCTTTTCGGCCGGCACATTCTTTGAAAGATTTTTCACCTTATCGGCCAAGGCTGTATATTCCTTCAAACGAATGTCTATTTCTTCCTTAGTCCATGGTAAGTCTTTCACTACTTTAGATTTGGGATCTTTCTCTTCTGTACGGGTATTGCCCATAAATTCCGGCTTGCGGATATAGGCCAAACGGTAGTATTCGTTCATCACCGGAACCAGTTCCTTTGCCAATTGGGAACCGAACTCACGCTCCATCCAGGCATACAGATGTTTTTCCAGACCTTGTTCATTGGTCTCAAAAGCACCCATATCCCATCCCATATCCATGAACAGTTCTATCTGATATTCGGCCGGCTTGATGTCGCCGATGTTCAGTATCCACATATCTTTGGCTCCTTTATCGTATGCCATCTTCATTTGGGTAAACAAAAGCCCCGGATGACAAGTGGAAATCCACAAATAATCATGTGGACGTCCCCAATAGGATACATGATAATATACCCCATTGCCTCCCTTACGGGCCGCTTCTTCCTGGGTGGGGAAATGCCGGATATAGCCATAGTTGTCGTCACACCACATGAGTGATACATCCTCGGGGACTTTCAATCCGGCATTGTACACATCGAGCACTTCCTTATAAGGGATGAATACCTGCGACACTTGTTCCACATCCGGATTTACCAATTCGGCTATCATTTTCCGTTGGTCTTCCAGTACATTGGCTATGGCTGCTTTCTGTTCCTCTACTGTATTGGCACCCAACATCTTGCTATCGTGCTCGCCACGAATACCCAAAGTATAGATATTGTCCGAGCCCGCCAACTCTGTCACCCGTTCACGCCAGAACTTCAACACACTATCGCGGTTATGTACATAATCGTAAGGACCTCGTTCATTCCGTTTCCATTCTCCGTTGGTGTTGCGCACCATGGGTTCGCAATGCGATGTTCCCACATAAATGCCATATTTGTCGGCCACTTCCTTATTCCCCTTCACTAAATAAAACGGCACAGAACAACCATGCATAGCCGGCCAAAAGGTGTTGGCACGAAGGCGAAGCAAAAGTTCAAAAATACGTGCATGAGTCTTAGGACCGATATTCCCCGGTCTATCCGACGGCTCATAAGTTTTTCCACTCCAAGGCATCAGTCCCCAATCTTCATCATTGATAAAGATTCCGCGATGTTTTACCGAAGGATATTCCAACATGCTGAATCCTTCCTCCAACGTTAAGTTTTCTTTCTTAGCAACTGTAGCATCGGCCCACCATTCCCAAGGCGATACTCCCATCAAACGAGAGAGTTCCAATATACCATAAGCCGTACCTCGCTTGTCACTACCTATTATATATAACTTACCGTCCTTCACCTGCAAAGCAAAGGCTTCGCGGTGCTTTTTAAGTTCATCCAATGTCTGCTTGGCCAATACCTTTTCAGCCTTGCTTCCATTGCCAATAGTACCCATAATCACATGCGCTTTCTTGGCTTCTTCCACTTCTGCACCAAACACGCGATGAAAATCCTTCTTGAAGATATCCAATGCTGTATAGACCACTTCGGCTTCTCCCTTGGGAATACTTACTTTCACCACCTTCCCTGATGTAAAGACCACATCGGCCCAAAGCATGCAAGGAAGAACCATTCCACACAATAATACAACTAACTTTTTCATCTTCGCTATTTACTTTTATTAATTATCCAATAATCTGGTCCAAACAGCTTTCATTACATTAGCCGGTGCCCGCCCGGCCAAAAGTTCTTTTTTCATATACTCCATGAATGGAGCCACATGCTCAAAGAAACGATAATAACCTCTACATAAATAATTATGTCTGTACGACTCGTTATCAAGTTTCACAAATCGATTCTTCGGACATTCACCATGACATGCAAACAGATATTTGCAATTGGAACAAAACGAAGTCAATTTTCTCCATTTATTCTCACCAAAAGCCTGTTGCTCCTTTCCATATAACATTCCGGCTAACGAACGACTACGGATATTACCCAACTTATATTCTGGAAACACAAAATGGTCACAAGCATATAAATCGCCATTGAACTCCATAGCCAACGCTTTTCCACAACTCCTTGCCATGGAGCAAATGCCCGGTTCTTCACCTACCCAATTGGCCAATGTAGCATCAAACAATTGAATAAAGTAACTGCCCACATCGGTGCGCACCCATTCGTCAAACAGTGTACACAAGAATCTTCCCCACTGTTCCGGTTTTACAGACAAGTCGGTTAAAGGACAACCCTCATCCTCTGCATGTGCCAACATCCGTCCGTCCTCTCTCGGTTTAATCCGTTCTACCACAGGAGTAAACTGAATATAATGACAACCTATACTTTTAAAGAAACGATAGAACTCGCCTGGATACTCCACATTGTAACGATTGACCACAGCCATGGCATTCCATTCAACACCATGCTTATTCAGCAACTCTATTCCATGCATCACTTTTTCAAAAGAAGGTTGCCCCTGCCTGTTTTTCCGGAAAGCATCATGAAAGCGTTGCGGTCCATCAATGGACACTCCTACCAACCAATTGTTTTCTTTAAAGAAACGACACCATTCATCGGTAAGCAGCGTACCATTCGTCTGAATGCAATTATCAATGCTTCTCCCTCCTGCATACTTCCTCTGGAATTCCATCGCTTTCCGATAAAAATCCAATGGTCGCAACAAAGTCTCACCACCATGCCACGTAAACAAGACCTGAGACATCGTTTGAGACTGAATATATTCTTTCGTAAAAGTCTCCAATAATTCTTCTGTCATGAACTGACAAGAAGAATCATCAGCCAACTTCGCCTTTTCCAAATAATAACAATAGGTACATGCCAAATTACATTGAGCACCTACCGGTTTCAACATAACATATATGGGTCTGGCAAAAGGAAAAGCTGTAGACATACGGACATTTTACTGTTTTTCTTCAGGTAAAGGCCAATTGGGAGAAGGAATACGCATTCCATTCATTTCATTTTCCAGTTGCTTTACCACCTCCGGATATTTATCTGCTAAATTGACTGATTCAGTCATATCCTCCTTAATGTTATACAGTTCCAAGGGAGCATCTTTCTTAACAGTCACCACTTTCCAATCACCTTTTCGGGCGGCTCTTTGCTTACCGGTAAATTCCCAATAGAGCATTCGGTCGTCTGTTTCCATAGATTCTCCATGGAGCAACGGTAACAGATTAATTCCATTTCGACGAACAGGAAGTTTGTCCGTAGCTTGTGCTGCAGCAGCCAATGTAGGCATCACATCAGGGAAATAAATAATATTATCCAATTTCTGAACAGGTACTTTCCCCGGATGGTTCACAATAAATGGAACACGGATACCTCCCTCGTAAAGAGAACCTTTCATTCCTTTCAATGTACCTTTGCATCCCAACACATCCAATGGGGCCTGTTTGGCCGCCCCATTATCCGAAGCAAAAATAATCATCGTATTCTCACGCAACCCCAATCGCTCAAGTTCTGCAACCAAACGTCCTATAGCCTGATCCATATGAGTAACCAATGAAGCATAGCGCTTGGTATTCATATCCCATTCCTCTTCATCATACCACCCTGTTTCTTCCATATTATAGGGTTCGTGAGGAGCATCGTATGCCAAATACAAAAAGAAAGAATTTTCTTTATTCCGTCGGATGAACCCAATGGCATCATCTGTAGAGATATCTGTATTATGCTTAATACGCTTATCTCCTTCGTTCTCTTCGATGTTCTCCAATTTTTCGTTATTAAAACGCCAATATGGATAATAATAAGGAGCGTTCGAATGAGCTGTACTGATTAACCATCCATAAAATTCATGAAAACCGCGATTTAAAGGAGTTGCTTCCGGATTAAACCCATCCAAATGCCATTTATTTACCAAACAGGTACGATATCCGGCTGCACTCAGAACGGTTGCAAGTGTTGTATCGTTAGGCAACAAATGCATACGTCGAATCTTATTTTTCCCTTTAAATCCTTCTATGCCTCCTTCTACACAAAAATTATCACGAATGGTAGTATTACCCGAGTTCCGGCCGGTCATCAAAGCACAACGAGAAGGTGAACTGATGCCCGAACCGGCATAAGCTTGGGTAAAGCTTGTTCCTGTTACAGCCAGTTGGTCGATGTTTGGAGTTTGGATATACTGGTTACCATAACAAGCCAAATCACAATATCCCAAATCGTCGGCCAAGATAAAAATGATGTTTGGCCGTTCATCTTGGGCGTTAGGTTGATTGCAAGAATGCAAGAATGGAACACCTAAACATCCCATCGCATAAAAGCTACTCCAAAAACAAGTATGTTTCTTCATTGGTTTACTTATTATAGTCCTATTATACTCCATCTAATCCAACAACTCTGCAACAAAGAGTTTCATATTATTATTGGATTTGTAACTTAGTCTTCACGGTCTTGAAACCTTCTCCTTCAGTTATCAGTGTCACTTCACCCGGAGTCTGTCCGGCACGAAGGATAACCAAAGCCGAGCCATGGAACAGTTTACGTTCATTTACGGCATGAAGTTCGTGAGATACAATGTTACCATTATCTACTGCCACAATACGTGCATCACCTTCCACCTTAAATTTCAGTTGGGCATCGGCCGAATGCACCCGACGTCCTTTACTGTCAACGGCATATACACGCAGATGCTGCAAATCTTGTCCATCGGCTTTCCAATTGGCATTATCAGCCTCAACAACCAATTTCTTCACCTTACCGGTCGTTTCTATCTTGTGTCGGGCTACTATCTTACCATCCTTATAGGCTCTTGCTTCCAAATAACCGGGAACATATTTCACTTCCTTCCAACGGATACGATTACGGTCCTTTCCTTCAACGTTCTTCTTCTTTCCCAAGCTCTTACCATTCATCACCAATTCCACTTCATCACCATTGGTATAAGTTATGATTGATAAAGATTCGTCTGCCTTATGATTCCAATGATCATTCATCCGAGCCACACCGGTCTGTACCCCGTTCCACATACGGTCTTCTTCACTTTCCACAATACCGATATGTACAATAGGTTCTTCACTGAACATACTCTTCAGGAAATAAGCAACAGGTTTAGGCTGAAGCGAAATGTCAAAAACGCCTTGTGCCCAACCTTTAGCAGGCCAACCGCCACTTTCACCCAAGTAATCGATTTGTCCCCAATAGGCCAAGCCCAGCACTTTATCCAAATCCATTTCAAACCAGTTAGGTCCCATATTGCTGGTATTGGCTTCACTCTGATAGAACATCATGTGCGGGAAACGCTTGCCATCACCCGGGAAATACATGTATCGATAGTTATATGCTGCAATGTCTGTTTCGTGTACCAACGGTGCCGGCAACGAATCTGTTTCCAAACTACGGCCACGTGGATGCATGGCTACGGTTATCAAACGTGTATTATCATAACGTTTCAACAATTCACGTTGCATACGATACGGAGTTACGCCCCAGTCGGCATGAGGAAGATGCCAATAGGTTTGCAATTCATTACCCAAACTCCAGAATACTACTGACGGATGGTTACGGTCACGCTTGACCCACTCCGGTATATCCTTTTGCCATAACAAAGCCCAAGGTGCCCGACCGCCACAATATTGGTCCAGCCACTTATCGTACAATTCGTCTACTACCAAAATACCATATTCATCACAAAGGTCCATGAATTCTTCACTATACGGATTATGCGAAGTACGAATATGGTTCACGCCAAATTCCTTCAACAACTGGATACGTTTTTCGATGGCACGCGGATAGGCAGCCGAGCCCAAAGCGCCCAACGAATGATGATTGGCAATACCCTTCAGAAGGATTTTCTTTCCATTCAACTTCATACCGAATTGCGGAGAAAATTCAAGGGAGCGGATACCGAAACGTTCGGTTACCTGATCGGCCACTTCGCCGTTTTCATGGTAAATAGTCACCTTGGCTGTATACAAGTTCGGGCGTTCACAATCCCACAACATAGGATTCTTCAACTTCACTTCTGTCAACGGGTATTCACATGTACGCATCTTCCGATTAAATACCAAGTCTTCTGTTTGGCGGGCCACTTCATTACCTGCCGCATCGGTAATAACCAATTCGGTCTTTAACGTCTTCTGGTTGGTATAGCAGGCCATTTCCACCTGTACATTTACTGTAGCTTCAGATTCTGATACCTGCGGAGTAGTAATATAGAGGGGGTGACGCATCAAGTAGAAGGTAGGATCAGTTACCACTACCGTCACATCGCGGTAAAGTCCTCCACCGGTGTACCAACGTGAATTGTTGGGTTCACGGGTATCCGCTTTCACAGCAAGTACATTGGGGGCATCGAATTTCAACAGTTTGGTTACATCAATTTCAAAACCCACATAACCATAATCGGTACCTCCTATCAATTGGCCGTTCAAATAAACATCACCTACATACATGATGCCTTCAAAGTCGATAATCACGCGCTTGCCCTTCCAAGAGGCATCGGGAATAAAGGTCTTACGATACCAACCAATACCCATTTCCTTGAATCCACGACTGCTTAAGCGACTACGGATATTGGCACCCGGGTCACTGTTATCAGCCCGTTCACTGGCATCAGGAGCCACCCAAGGTTGTTCAATCTGGAAATCGTGTGGCACATCTACCGTACGCCAAGCGCTGTCGTCGAATTGCGGTTGCTCAGCACCTTTTACATCTTGCAGAATAAACTTCCACCCGAAATTAAAATTCTCCACTTTTCTCCCAGTTTGGGAAGCATTAACGGCAAAAGCACAAAGCAATGCCGCCAGGAACAGACTAATTCTTTTCATTTATGATTTATATTTTTTGTTTTATATTTTTTGTTTTATGATGCCTCCTCCCTTTTGTCATCCTGACAACCGTAGGGAGGAAGGCTCTGTTTACATCTACTTTATGTTTCCGAAATCCTTCGTCACTTCGCTCCTCAGGATGATAAGAAAAAGGAAGCTCCTCAGGATAACAAGAAAAAAGGAAGTCCCTCAAGATAACAGGATATAGGACTCATCTCAATAAATTTTCCTTGAATTCCACTTCCACGATACGAAGCTCGTGCTTCACTTTCTCGCCATCCTTGGCTTTATAAAGGTCGAGTTCACCGGCTGCCGGTGCTGCCACTTCTACAATCTGACCGAAAGCGTCACTCTCTTGAGCAGCTCCCTTCAAACGGATAGTTATTTCATCGGTCATCACAGGCTTCACTTCCAAATGTACATAACCCAAGCTCTTGGGAGTTTCGCCTGCCCAAACCAATTCCTTACCTGCATAAATTTCAATCGGATAACTGCGCATACGCCAACCGGTCAGTTTGAGGCAAACTTCATCGACACATGCTCTGCGACCCAACTTATAAGTAATCCATCCTGTGCCCAAACGGCCATCGTTCAACCATTCACTCAATTCATTGTCGTCAAAGCTATTGACTGCCTTTTCTTGGTTGGTTCCGGCTGTAACCGATACAATTTCCACATCTATCTTACTATCTGTATAGGATGGAGTTTGTGGAGTTTCTCCACGAGTGAGGCGACCTTCCAATTCATCTGCAGGGATGTACTTGCTTAAACCGTTTTGAGTTTCAAACGGCAAGGTGTTCAAGGTTACTTCGGCCGGTTTCAAGCCTTCTCCCTTCGCGGTGATGCGAACGGTACCTGCTTGGGTAAGCGAACGAATCAATGCACGGTTCACGCCACATTCCACCGGCAAATCCTTTGCCAATATATAGTTATCTACACCCTGGGCAATACCTCCACGCCATTCGGCCGGGCCTTCCACTTCAAAGTGAATCAAATCATTTGCCAACGGGTGGCGACGTCCTTCCTTATCGGTCACTTCCACCTGGAGCAATATCATATCGGCGCCATCGGCCTTCCAACCATAAGGACTTTGAATGACACTTAACTTGATTTGTTCGGGCTTACCGGCTGTCTGCAAAGCGGTTCTGCAGGTTTCCTTACCGTTTTCGTCATAGCCCACAGCTTCCAGTTTACCGGGTGTGAAGGCTACCTTGTCAAAGGTATAGAGGAAATTATAATCGCATACGCCATAGCCTAACGATTCACCGTTCAGCAACAATTCCACCTTTTCTGTATTTGCCACTACATACACCGGCTTCACTACGGTATCGTTGTAGTTCCAATGCCCCACAACGTGGATACGTGGATTTTCAATGTCTACCCATCCGTCCCACATCACTTGATGTGCAAAGAACGGATCCTTGGGGATACGCATAGGGTCGGTTACCCCACTACGACGATAGTTTTCCACTCCACGATAATGCGTATTGGTATCGCTGAAGATAATCTTCACCCCACCCGAGCTTACACGGTCGCCCGTACCCGGACGTTCACGCCAGTAATCGTACCAACGGGCTACCCCCTCTTTGGTGAACGAGTCCTGATTATGGTTATAGGCACGGGCATCCTTACGCTTGGCTACCTGATTGGTCATAGCCGAACGATACTCATCATTGCCGGCACCGTTCTTATGGTACGGATAAGAATAATCATCCCAATACTTACGCAAGCCCTCATCGCGGCTGTATTCCATGGCCCACATGGGGTGATGCTTGCTCTTGTTGATGTAGAGCATTTCACCGCCATATTCGGCTTCGCGGATATCGAGCATTTCACGCGAACCGATGGCACGTCCACCGTGAGGATCGTACTTGTCACGGATGGCCTTCATCTCTATCATGTGTTCCTTGCTGATAGATTCATTACCACATTCATAGAAAATGATACTCGGATTATTACGGTTATAGATAATGGCATCGCGCATCAATTCGGTACGTTGCTCCCACTGGCGACCCTGACGGTCCTTTTCCGCATCACCGGCCGGCATGGCTTGAATCAAGCCCACACGGTCGCACGATTCGATGTCTTGCTTCCACGGACAGATGTGCATCCAACGCACCAAGTTGGCATTTCCTTCCACCATCATCCCGTTGCTGTAGTCGCTCAGCCATGCCGGGATACTCATACCCACTCCCGGCCATTCGTTGCTGGTACGTTGGGCAAAACCTTTCATTTGGAGTACACGGTCGTTCAGCCAAATCTTACCGTCGGCAAAGCGTGTCTTGCGGAAACCGGTACGGGTAGCCACTTCGTCAACCTTTTTGCCATCCACCCACAGGCTGGTCTTCACGGTGTACAAGTAACCATATCCCCAGCTCCAGAAGTGCAGTCCTTCCACCTCGGCTGCTGCCTTCAAGGTAGTGGTCTCACCGGCCTTTAACAAAGCCTCCTCGCCCTTGAATTCCTTTACCAAGGAACCATCGCGGTCCAACACCTGTACCTGATAGGCAATCTTTTTATCCTTCTTATATTCATTCTTGATTTCCGATTCTGCATGAATCACCGCCTTACGGCTCTTTACCCGGATATCATCGGCATAGATATAGACTCCGGTTGTCTGCAAATTGCTATATAAAGGCAAAGTCTGATACAACTTGTCGGTTACATGCAACCACACGTTTTTGGGAATCCCCCCGTAATTGGCATTGAAGTTCCGGTCACTCCATTGGTATTTGGTATCGGTAGCCCGTTCCTTATAGAACCAATTATTATCCACTCGTACGGCCATTACGTTTTCCTGTCCATACTTGATATAGGGAGTCAGGTCAAAGCCTACGGCCATAGCGCCGTTTTCGTGCAAGCCCAAGTATTGTCCGTTGATGTAGAAGTCAGCCCCTTGGCGTACCCCTTCGAATTCCACGAACACCTTCTTTCCCTTTGCTTCTGCCGGCAAGCGGAAATGTTTGCGATACCACATGATGGTATCGGTAAGATGATGAATTTCGAGTTTGAATGCTTCGTCTTCATTGAAGGGTCTGGGAAGCGTTACTTTCTTCCAATCTGCATCCGGATATTTCACTTCTTTAGCTTCGGCTACATCGCCTACAAGGAGTAACCACTCTGAATTGAAATTATACTTTTCGCGGACATCCGCCTTTACCCATTGGCACACTCCTATAAAGGCCAACAACAATAACCAAACTTTGTTTTTCATATATATTCCATTTATATTATTAATCGAGGGCAAATATAAGGCAAACTTATGGTAGTCACCATAGAATTTTATCCGTTTATATGGAATATTGTACATATTCATGTACAATTCACTTCTCCATTACTTCCAGCAAGAAACTTTCACCCACAGGGAGATAAAGATCATGTCCCTCATTATTCAAGTGCGCAGTGTCTTTTATGCCTTGGAAATATTTTTTGCGGAATTCCTCTTCACGCACTTTAACCAATGCCTTCTTCCGATAATTATCCAATACAGGTACATTATGTTTACGGCACACTTTTTTAATGACCCGAACGGTTTCCTTAAAGCCGGTCCTATCTACATACCATGGAGTAACATAAGCAATTTTCGCTTTAGGGCAATGCTGTTTAATTTGAGTCAGCAACAAGTCAAGGCTGTCAGCCACCATTTTCAACGAATCCTTGCTCTCTTTCACAAAGCCTGCATCGTTGTGTCCTGCTATAATAACCACCAAATCGGCTTCCCTGTCCATCTCTTTATGGCGCACCATGAGCGAGGGACCGAATCCTTCACGGGTACGGTCAAAGGCTATACATCCCCCATTACGTCCATAGTTATTGTACTTCATTCCATACTTTTCGGCAAACTTATAATGCCAGGACTCAGTTTTGGGCCGACGATGATTAGCTACATAGCTGTCTCCCAACACGTTCATAACTTTTCCTTGCAACGGATTATTCGCCATTCCGCATAGGGTAAAAAGGGCTGACACCATCAAGACAGTAATTCGTTTCTTCATAACATAATTCTATTAACAAAAGAGTGATAGGCAAAGATATACATTACCAAGAAATAATAGAAATAAAACAAACATTATTTTATGGAACAGTGAACTTAATAATAGAACAGACGCAATGAAAGTTGCGGGTTGCGGTTGCGCCCAAAATCACACCTATAGCATATTGTAGTGCCGATTTTAACAAAAAGCGCAACCCGCAACCCGGTTGCGCTTTCGTTTTTTTTATTTTTATTATTTATATATTATATATACATATATAATATATATAGGTATATAACATACACACGAAAAATAAAAAACACTGCAAGTTGCAAGTTGCGGGTTGCGCCCGGAATCGGCCCTGTAGCACACTGTAGAATCGAAATGGGGCGCAACCCTGTAACCTGCAATCTGCAACTTTCCCCAATTCCCGCTATCTCGATTAAGGATTGTAAAACGATGAGTTAGCAAGTGTAAAACGATGAGTTACGATGCAGAAGACATCGTTTTCTCATTATCCCAGCATAGCAAAAAAGGCGAAGAAAGTTCAATATCAACTTTCTCCGCCTTTCAGTACCC
>CAZFDP010000008.1:0-21257 GCA_964518185.1 uncultured Phocaeicola sp.
GTTATTTTTTTCATTTCACTAAATGGAATATTCTATGAAAATAAAATTTTTATTGATAATGCTTCTGTTGCTTGCCGCTTGTCAATCGGTTGAACGTCCTTCTTTGCAAGAACAGTTCGTATCACCGCATGACGAGGCAAAGCCGTGGACATTTTGGTATTGGATGTATGGAGCCGTTACCCCCGAAGGGATAACTGCCGACTTAGAAGCCATGAAGGAAGTTGGTCTGGGTGGCGCATACTTGATGCCTATACGAGGTGTTGGTGAGGCTCCGCAATACGATGGAAAGGCTCAACAGCTGACTCCCTACTTTTGGGAAATGGTACACCATAGTATGAATGAGGCTGAACGTTTAGGTTTGAAGTTGGGTATGCATATTTGTGATGGCTTTGCATTGGCTGGTGGTCCTTGGATTACTCCCGAAGAATCTATGCAAAAAGTAGTTTGGAGTGATACAATCATAGCAGGTGGAAACATAAAAAGCATGGAACTTCCTTCTCCGGAAGCATACGAGGGATATTATAAAGATATCGCTACGTATGCCATCCCATTGGAAAAACGTCCGGAAGATACATCGTTAACTCCTCGAATATCAGTTGGGACTATGCCCGGTGTAGATGTAAAAGACCGCAAAAAGGAGGTGAATCGGGATAAAAAAGGAGTCATACGTTCCTCTTATCCCTGTTGGATACAATATGAATACGATGTTCCCGTAACATGTACTAATGTAGAAATAATCTTGAGTGGTAACAATTATCAGGCACATCGTCTGAAAGTATGTGCTGGAGAAGATGGAAAAACATTCAAGGAGGTGAAACAATTGGTACCCACCCGTCATGGTTGGCAGAATACAGATTACCAGTCCACCCATGCTATTCCCGAGACTACGGCTCGCTATTTTCGTTTTGAATGGACTCCCGAAGGAAGTGAACCGGGTAGTGAAGACTTGGATGCGGCTAAATGGAAACCGAATTTGAAGATAAAGGATATAAAACTCCATACCGCCCCTCGTATCCATCAATGGGAGGGAAAGGCGGGATTTGTCTGGAGAGTTGCTTCGGAGACTACTTCTTCTGAAATACCTGATGAATTATGTGTACAAATGAATGAATGTTATCAGCTTACTCTAGATAAAGAAGGTAAACTTTCCGCTCAGTTGCCAGAAGGTAATTGGTATATATTACGTATGGGGCATACGTCGACAGGTCATACCAATGCTACGGCTGGTGGAGGTAAAGGATTGGAAAGTAATAAGTTTGATGCTTCAATTATCCGCAAACAGTTTGACCATTGGTTTGCTCAGGCTTTCGAACAAACCGATCCTCAATTAGCTCGAAAGGTATTAAAGTATATGCATGTGGATAGTTGGGAGTGTGGAAGTCAAAACTGGAGTGATAATTTTGCAATGGAATTTAAAAATCGTCGGGGGTACGACTTGTTGCCCTATTTACCTTTATTGGCAGGTATCCCATTGGAAAATGTGAAAAAGAGCGAACAAGTCTTGCGTGATGTCCGCACAACAATTGGTGAACTGGTAACGGATGTATTTTATACAGTATTGGCCGATTGCGCAAAAGAATATGATTGTCAGTTTTCTGCTGAATGTGTTTGTCCTACAATGGTGAGTGATGGTTTGATGCATTATCAGAAGGTTGATTTGCCTATGGGGGAATTTTGGTTGAATAGTCCGACACATGATAAACCGAATGATATGCTTGATGCTATCAGTGGTGCACATATATATGGTAAAAACATTATTCAAGCCGAAGGATTTACTGAAGTACGTGGGGTATGGGATGAAGATCCGGCTATGATTAAACCATTAATGGATAGAAACTTTGCATTGGGAATCAATAAACTTTTCTTTCATGTTTACACTCATAATCCGTGGATGGATAAAAAGCCAGGTATGACATTGGAAGGTATTGGACTGTTCTTCCAACGTGATCAAACATGGTGGAAAGAAGGGAAGGCCTTTGTAGATTATGTATCGCGTTGTCAGGCTTTGTTGCAATACGGACACCCTGTCGTGGATATTGCTGTATATACAGGTGAAGAAATGCCTCGTCGTTCCATGTTACCCGATAGGTTAGTGCCTATGTTGCCGGGTATTTATGGCGAAAAACGTGTGGAAAGTGAAAAAGTTCGCTTGGCTAATGTTGGTCAACCAACCCGGGTGCGTCCGGTAGGCGTTACTCATTCTGCTAATATGGCCGACCCGGAAGATTGGATAAATCCAATGCGTGGCTATACTTACGATTCTTTTAACAAGGATGTATTGTTACGTTTGGCCAAAGTAAAGAATGGAAAGATTGTTTTGCCGGGTGGAATTTCTTACAAAATCTTGATATTGCCGGATGCGCATCCAATGAATCCGGATAATGTCCCATTGTCTTCCGATGTTTTAAGAAAAGTGGAAGAGTGGAAGAAGCAAGGAATTATTGTGCCTGCATTACCTTATATGGATGATGATTTTGCATCGTTGGGAATTGAAAAAGATGTAGTTCTACCTGAAGGTATAGCCTATACACATCGTTGTGGAAAAGAATACGATATTTATTTTATCGCAAATCAACAGAACTATCCACAAACTTTTACGGCTTCTTTCCGAATTAATGGACGTACTCCAGAATTATGGGATGCTGTGACAGGTAACATTTGTCAACCTTCGGAATGGAAAGAGAATAATGGGCGGACAGAGGTAAAACTGAATTTGCCGGCTAATGGTTCTCTTTTTGTCGTATTCCCGCTTCATCAGACAGCCGATATATCAATTGAAACTGTAGCTGAGGATAAATCCATGCTCTGTATTGGCCCATGGAAAGTTTCTTTCCCTTTAATAGATAAGTCGTTGACTCGTGATACATTGTTTGATTGGAGTCTTGAAGAAGATAATAGAATTAAGTATTATTCAGGTCATGCATATTATAAAAGCAATTTTAGTTGGAAACAAACAGAAGGAAATGTATATTTGCGCTTAGGAAAAGTGGCAAATGTTGCTACAGTCTATATTAATGGTATTGATTGTGGTATAGCATGGACTGCTCCTTATGAGGTTAATATAACTTCAGCTTTGAAGGAAGGTGATAATACAATCGAAATATCTGTGGTTAATACTTGGGCAAATGCTTTTCGAGGAGCAGATATGGGATTGCCGCCATTTGATGGAATTTGGGCTAACGCTAAATATCGTATGCAGGGCGAAGGTTTGTTGCCATCGGGTTTGTTTGGACCCATAGAGTGTATTGTGAAGAAATAAAAGTAAGTGGATATGAAAAAGATTCTTTTAGTGATAGTATGTGCTTGTTTGGCATGTGTAAATGTAAAGTCTGAAGTAAAATTACCAGCTTTCTTTTCGGATGGTATGGTAATGCAACAACAAACCAAAGCCAATCTTTGGGGGACTGCTTCTATAAATAAAACAGTGAAAGTTACCACCAGTTGGGATAATAAAGAATATAAAACTAAAGCTGATAATGATGGCAATTGGAAATTGTCTATACAGACTCCTGTAGCTGGCGGCCCTTATGAAATTATTTTTTCGGATGGCAAAGAAACTCGTATAAAAGATGTTTTGATGGGAGAAGTTTGGATTTGTTCTGGACAAAGTAATATGGAAATGCCAATGAAGGGATTCCCTGGTCAACCGGTGGATAATGCCAATATGGATGCTCTCCGTAGTCGCAATGATCAAATTCGTCTGTTTACAGTAAAGCGCTCATCTTCTTTTACTCCAAAAACAGACGTGATAGGAAACTGGAAACATGCTAATGCAGAATCTGTGCGTGAGTTTAGTGCTACAGCTTATTATTTCGGTCGTTTGGTACAAGAACAGTTAGGTGTGCCTGTTGGTTTGGTGTTGGCTGCATGGGGAGGTTCTGCATGCGAAGCTTGGATGACAGCCGAATGGCTTAAAACTTTTCCAGATGCTAAAATTCCCCAAGCAGAAGCCGATATAAAGTCTAAGAACCGTACCCCGACTGTTCTTTATAATGGTATGCTTCATCCATTGATTGGTATGAGTATGAAGGGGGTTATTTGGTATCAAGGAGAAGACAATTATAACCGTGCATCTACTTATGCCGATATGTTTACTACAATGATTCGTGGTTGGCGTGCTGATTGGAAACAAGGCGATTTCCCATTCTATTATTGCCAGATTGCCCCTTATGATTATGGACTTATTACAGCTAAAGGTGAGAAAGTTATTAATTCAGCTTATTTGCGTGAACAACAGGCTAAAGCCGAACACATGATAAATAATGTCGGGATGGCTGTATTGATGGATGCAGGGATGGAAAAAGGAATTCATCCTTCACAAAAGCAAGTGGTTGGAGAGCGGTTGGCCCGACTTGCCTTGGTAAAGACATACGGTTTGAAAGGAATTACAGCCGAGAGTCCTTATTTTAGCGGAATGTCTGTAAGTAATGATACGGTAACGGTTAGTTTTGACCGTGACAAAATGTGGATAAATTGCAAGGATAAGTTTGAATCAGCAAATTTCCAATTGGCAGGTGAAGATAGAGTGTTCTATCCGGCAAAAGCGTGGGTAGAACGTAGTAAAGTAAAGGTAAAGAGTGAAAAAGTTCCTCATCCTGTAGCTGTTCGTTATGGATTTGAGAATTATGTAGCAGGTGATTTGTTCGGTGAAGACTTGCCGGTTTCCTCTTTCCGCTCGGATAACTGGTAAACAGATTGGTTATGAGATTTGTATTTACATTATTGATGTCAATATGGCTTGGTGGGCAGTTCCTCATGGGGCAGCCTGCCAATTTTGTATGGGATACTCCCAGTCGTAATTCATCGGAATCCATGCCCTGTGGTGGTGGAGATATTGGAATGAATGTATGGGTGGAAAATAACGATGTGTTGTTTTATGTTACACGGAGTGGTTGTTTTGATGAAAATAATACGTTGTTGAAACAAGGCCGTTTCCGTTTACGTATATATCCGAATCCTTTTGAGAATCAAAAAGATTTCAAGCAGATTCTTTGCCTGAATGAAGGCTATGTACAGATTAATGGTACAGATACCCAAATATATCTGTGGGCAGATGTTTTTCATCCTGTTATCCATTTGGAGATAGAAGGGAAAAAAACTCAAGTGGAATTGATATACGAAAGTTGGCGTACAGAAAAGCGAAAAATATCTAAAAAATTAGAAGGACAACAATCTTCTTATAAGTGGGCCGTTCCAAACGACGTGGTAACACATCGTGATTCCATTTGTGCAGAAGAGAAGACCCTGACATTCTTTCATCGTAATGATGAATGCACGGTTTTTGATGTAACAGTAAAGCAACAAGGCTTGGAAAAAGAAAAGAATAATCTTTATAATCCATTGAAGAATTTGACATTTGGTGGATGTTTGTCGGGTGATTTGGTTTACAAGGGAAGCGGGAAAGGAACCTATCAAGGACAAGAATATAAAGCATGGACTTACCAATCCTCAAAACCAAAGAATAAGCATCATATTCAAATAGCTTTGCATACGTCTCAGGGAACTTTGGAAAATTGGATGGTAGGTCTACATGAAACAATGAAACATGTCAATTTAAAGGTAGATAAACAAGCTTCCCGCCAATGGTGGAAAAGATTTTGGGAACGTAGTTTTATAAAGGGAGAAGGTGAAGCGGGTGAAGCTATCCGTAATTATACACTTTTCCGATATATGTTGGGGTGTAACGCAAAAGGTGAGTGGCCTACCAAATTTAATGGTGGATTATTTACTTTCGACCCTATAAATGTAACCGAAGAAACTCCTTTCTCTCCTGATTTTCGCAAATGGGGGGGAGGAACACATACAGCCCAAAATCAACGTTTGGTGTATTGGCCAATGTTGAAAAGTGGCGATTATGATATGATGAAGCCGCAATTTGACTATTATAACAGATTGTTGGGTACGGCAGAAATTCGTAGCCGTGTTTATTGGGGACATGAAGGGGCATGTTTTACAGAACAGATGGAAAACTTTGGGTTGCCTAATCCTGCCGAATATGGCTTCAAGCGTCCAGAGAATTTCGATAAAGGGTTGGAATATAATGCTTGGCTTGAATATGAGTGGGATACAGTCCTTGAGTTTTGTCAGATGATTCTGGAAACGGAACGATATGCAGGAATGGATATTACTCCATATGTACCTTTAATTGATAGTTGCTTAGAATTTTTTGACCAACATTATCGCTTATTAGCCAAACAACGTGGCAGGAAGGAGTTGGATGGGAATAATAAATTGGTTATTTATCCGGGTTCTGCATGCGAAACATACAAAATGACTTATAATGCTTCTTCTACCATAGCTGCTTTACGTAAAGTCTTGGAAACTTACGGGCGTAAACCGGATATGCTTGAACGTATACCTGAGATTCCTTTACGTATAGTTGATGACTATAAAATGATAGCTCCGGCACAAGTGTGGGAACGTGTAAATAATATCGAGACACCGCAACTTTATCCGGTATATCCATGGCGTGTTTATGGAGTAGGACGAAAAGATATTGAAATAGCACGTAATACCTATTTCTATGATCCTGATGCTGTAAGGTTTCGTTCTCATATAGGTTGGAAACAAGATAATATATGGGCGGCATGTTTGGGATTGACAGATGAGGCGGCAGACTTGATGTTGAAGAAATTATCAAATGGGCCACATCGTTTCCCCGCTTTTTGGGGACCTGGGTATGATTGGACCCCAGATCATAATTGGGGAGGAAGCGGTATGATTGGAATGCAAGAGATGCTGATGCAGGAAGCAGAAGGTAAAATCTATATATTCCCGGCATGGCCCAAAGAGTGGAATGTTCATTTCAAATTGCATGCTGGCGGCAATACTATTGTGGAAGCTGTGTTGACCAATGGAATTCTACAAGAATTGAAGGTTGTGCCTGAATCCCGTAAAGTAGATGTAATTAATTGTTTGGAAATAAGATAAAGAATATATGAAAAGACTTTTATTGATTTTGTTGGTTTGTTTGCCCGTGGCGGTTTTAGCACAGACAGAAACGTCTATAGCCGGTATTTTCCCTTTGGAAGAAAGTGGGCGTGTCGTATATAATTTTAATTCTGGATGGCACTTTTATAAAGGCGATGTCAAAGGGGCAGAGTCTATCTCATTCGATGATTCCTCATGGGAGGTTGTCTCTACTCCTCATACTGTCGAATTGATTCCAGCAGAAGGTAGTGGTTGTCGTAATTATCAAGGGGTAGCTTGGTATAGGAAACAATTTGTTGTTCCTACAGAGTTGGAAGGAAAAGACGTAACCATTCATTTCGAAGCTGCTATGGGTAAGCAGCAGGTATATTTGAATGGGAAACAAGTATTGGAACATATAGGAGGGTACCTACCGTTTAATGTGAATTTGACAGACCAAGGAGTACAAGCTGGTGATACTTGTTTGTTGGCTGTTATGGTAGACAATAGTGACGATAAAAATTATCCTCCCGGTAAGCGTCAGTATACACTTGATTTTGCCTATCATGGTGGAATTTATCGTGATGTTTGGATGATTGCTAAATCCTTGGTTGCCATTACAGATGCTGTTGATGAAAATAAAGTTGCAGGTGGGGGAATTTTTGTTCATTTTGATAAGATCAGTGAAAAGTTAGCCGAAGTGTTTGTTGATACCGAAGTGAAGAACAAGGATAAGTATACACGTACCGTAATAGTTGAAACGTCTTTGGTTGACAATCAATCTAACTTGGTCAAAAAGACTTCAGAGAAAGTTACTTTAAAGCCAGGTGAATCTCGAACTGTAAATCAAAAGATTGTAGTGCGGAATCCTCAGTTGTGGTCTCCTGAATTACCGTATTTATATCGTGTGCAGAGCCGGATTAAGACAGGGCGTGAATCATTGGATGGTGGAATTACTCGTATCGGAATCCGTTCGTTCTCTTTTGATCCTCAATTAGGTTTTATTTTAAACGGAAAACCTTACGGACAGTTGGTAGGTGCTAACCGTCATCAAGATTTTGCATACGTGGGTAATGCCGTGCCTAATAGTCAACAATGGAGAGATGCCAAGCGGTTGCGCGATGCTGGTTGTACCATCATTCGTACAGCTCATTATCCTCAAGACCCTTCGTTTATGGATGCTTGTGATGAAATGGGAATGTTTGTAATCGTAGCTACTCCAGGTTGGCAGTATTGGAACAAAGACCCCAAATTTGCAGAATGGGTGCATCGTAATACACGTGAAATTATCCGACGCGATCGGAATCATCCGAGTGTGTTGATGTGGGAACCTATTTTGAATGAAACTCGTTATCCTCTTGAATTTGCATTGGAAGCTTTACAAATAACCAAGGATGAATATCCATACCCATATCGTCCTGTTGCAGCTGCTGATGTACATTCGGCTGGTGTGGCCGACAACTATGATGTCGTTTATGGTTGGCCGGGTGACGATGAAAAGTCAGACAAGCCCAAACAATGTATTTTTACTCGTGAATTTGGCGAAAATGTAGACGATTGGTATGCTCACAATAACAACAATCGTGCCAGCCGTAATTGGGGAGAACGTCCGTTACTGATACAGGCATTGTCATTGGCCGATAGTTATGATGAGATGTATCGTACTACCGGACAGTTTATTGGCGGATCCCAATGGCATCCATTCGATCATCAACGGGGGTATCATCCAGATCCCTATTGGGGGGGCATTTATGATGCTTTCAGACAACCTAAATATGCATATTATATGTTCCGTAGCCAATCGCCCGCATCATTGCAACATCCTGTAGCCGAAAGCGGTCCTATGGTATATATTGCTCATGAGATGAGCCAGTGGTCGGATTCCGATGTCGTTGTATTCAGTAACTGTGATTCGGTACGTCTGTCGATCTATGATGATACGCGTAGTTGGACTCTGCCGGTTGTTCATGCCAAAGGCCATTTGCCCAATGCACCGGTAATCTTCAAAAATGTATGGGATTTTTGGGAAGCACGTGAATATAGTTATAAACAGAAGAATTGGCAAAAAGTGAATATGGTTGCCGAAGGCATAATAGATGGGAAAGTTGTATGCTCAACCAAACGTATGCCATCAAGAAGGAGCACAAAACTTCACTTGTATGTAGATACTGAAGATAAAGCTTTGGTTGCTGATGGATCCGATTTTATAGTAGTGGTGGCTGAAGTTACAGACGATAGTGGTCATACTCGTCGTTTGGCAAAAGAAAATATTGTCTTTACAGTAGAAGGTGAAGGTGAAATCATTGGCGATGCTTCCATTTATGCCAATCCACGACCAGTTGAATTTGGCTCGGCTCCTGTTTTGATTCGTTCTACTCACAAAGCGGGTAAAATTAAAGTTAAAGCGCGTGTACAATTCGAAGGAACACATGCACCTACCCCTGCTGAAATAGAATTCGAGAGTATTCCGTCCGAATTTCCCTTTTGCCATATGAAACAAAGTGTTCATGCAAATAAAGTGGAAATGGAAAGCAACGGTTCTAACGTCAAAGTAAAACTTAATGAAGAAGAGAAGAAGAAAGTACTGATGGAAGTGGAACTCCAGCAAACAGAATTTGGTACCGGAAAATAAATTGGATAAATGAAAAAGATATTACTTTTTATATTTGTTTTTTCTGTTAGTATTCCATTATGGTCATCAGTTTCTAATACCATAGTCGAACATTATTCTGTAGAACAAGGATTACCTAACGATGTCGTAAATTGCACATTAAAGGATCGGGATGGTTTTATATGGTTCGGTACTTGGTATGGTTTATGTCGTTTCGATGGACAGAAGTTTTATACCTATAACAAACGGTTAGGAATAAACCAGGAATTGCCTCCTCGCAAGATTCAACATCTTGTTGAAGATAAGTTTGGTAATTTGTGGATGAAGACTATCGACCATAAACTTTATGTCTTTAATAAGAAGACGGAGCGTTTTTATGCTGTATATGATGACATGAAGAATTATTCTGATAATATACAAATTTTAAAACTACAGACTAATTCTAATGGAGATATTTTATTACTTACTCGTGATAGAAATTTGTTATTGGCTGAATCGGATGAAAATGGAAAAGTAAATATCCAGAATTTATATGAATCAAAAAACAATTCGAGGGGATTCCCTATCAAGCTGGAACATAATGTGTTGGAAGAAACCGATGATTATCTATGTTGGGTAGGAGTAGATGATAAAATATTTGCTGTACCTAAAGGTGATATCTTGTCATCAAAGAAAGAGAATTTGATAACCGAGAAGTTGCAGCTATCAAAGAGTGCTCATTTTTCATGTATGATAGAACACAACCAATGTATATGGTTGGGGGAGAATCGTGGAACCTTTTTCTGTATAGATCCACAGACAGGTTCTGTTGATAGATATATACTTCCTGGCTTGAATGATAAGATTGTCAATTTGTTGGTCGTTAATGATAGACAAATATATATAACATTGGAAAAACTTGGTACCTATCTTTACGATATAAGTGCACAACAGATTCAAAAAATTAGACTGCCAATAAATAATGGATTGGTGACCGATGCTTTTTGTGACAAACAAGGTAAAGTCTGGTTTCATGAAAATGGTAAGGCCTTGATTCTCTATGATCCTCAAAATGGTTCGACTTTTAGACATACTTATCGGGAAGGCGCAAAAAACAGTAAGGGTAAATTGTATATAGAAGATTTGGAGGGGCATGGACTTTTCTTTCTTACTCCATTTGGTGAAGTCTTATATTATGATTATGTAAAACATAGAATGGATAATTGGGGAGAGAAATATGAAAAAACGCCTCAATCATTGTCTTTTGCCCATCTTTATAAGGACATGGATGGTATTATATGGATGGCTTCTACAGAACATGGCGTATATGGTCTGAAGTTCCCAAAGAAACAGTTCATGTTAAAACATGTGCCTGATTTTAATAATACTGACAATCATAATAAATATGGTATTAGAGCTTTATATCAAACAAAGGATGGAGACATTTGGGTATCCACCCGGAAGCCGGAATTATATAGGTATGACAATACAGGTAAATTGAAATATGTTTATGGTGTTGAAGAGGAAATAGGAGTAGTCTATCATATAATGGAAGATAATCAAGGTAATATTTGGTTGTCAACAAAAGGAGACGGACTGGTAAAAGCTATTCCTGATAAAAACATGTCTAAAGGGTATCGCTTTGTTCATTATAGGAATGAACCGGACAATCCGGAGTCTATAAGTGGAATGAATGTATATTATACCTATCAGGATTCTCGTGAACGAATTTGGGTCGGTGTTTTGGATGGTGGACTTAATTTGTTGGAAGAAACAGATGGAAAAACAACTTTTTATCATCGGGGCAATAAATTCATCCATTATCCGTCATATGGTCAATATGTAGAAGTCCGAACAATTCAAGAGGATAAAAATGGTCGTATTTGGGTGGGTACTGTTGATGGACTGATGTCTTTTGACGGACACTTTGATGTACCGGAAAATATCATGTTCGAGACATATCGGAAGAAAACATTTATGTGTTTGGCTGATTCCGATATCTATATGCTTTATAAAGATAATGAAGGCGAACTTTGGGTATGTGTATTTGGTGGAGGAGTTCATAAATTGATAGGTTATGATAAGGAGGAGCATATTCCTATCCTTGAATCATTTGGTATTCCTGAAGGGTTGATTGATGATGTCGTTTTCTCAATAATGGAAGACGACCATCATAAACTATGGATGGTATCAGAAAAAAGTATTGCTTCTTACGATAAGACAACCGGCTGGATTCGTAATTTTAATGAATACGATGGATTTTCAGGACTGGTAATGGAAGAAGGGGTTATTCTAAAATTGAAAACGGGAGAATTATGGGTAGGAAGTAGAGAGGGTATTTTAACTTTTGAGCCGGAAAAATTGATTCCTAATAATGTTAATTATAGTACTTATATTGTCGACTGTCAGGTGAATAATATGAATTATCGCCAACTTGAAGGACAAACAGACAATACTTATAGCATAACTTATTCAGATGGAATAGAGTTGGAATACAACCAGTCTATGTTTACTTTTGAATTTGCAGCATTGAATTATGAGAATCCTCAAAGCGTTTCGTATTCATATATATTGGAAGGATATGAAAAAGAATGGCATAATAATGGTCGCAATCGGATTGCTTCATATACCAATGTCCCTTCAGGTAATTATACATTTAAGGTAAAGGCAATTGATCAGACAAATCCCAATATGCAATCCGTAAAGGCGCTGAAGGTTAGTATATTACCACCATGGTGGGCTACGGGCTGGGCCTATTTGATGTATGCTATCTTGTCTATATTTTTATTGATGTTGGTAGCTCGATTGGTTTTGCAACTCATTAAAATGAAGAATGATGTTTATATCGGTCAACGCCTTTCGGAATTGAAAATCAAGTTCTTTACTAATATCTCTCATGAATTGCGTACACCACTTACCTTAATTCAAGGACCGATACAAGAGTTGAAAGAAAAAGAAAACCTTACCGACAAGGGGAAACAATATATAGACCTGATGGAAAAGAGTATCACTCAAATGTTGCAATTGGTTAATCAAATATTAGATTTCCGGAAGATACAGAATGGCAGAATGAGGCTTCATGTATCTTGTTTCGATTTGAATGAAATGTTGCAAGGATTTTCCGATGAGTTCCGCATACTGGCCGAAGAGAATAATGTTGACTTTTTGGTTGAAGAAGGTTGTGACAAGATAAAGGTTTGGGCCGATTATGATAAGCTTTCTATCGTTATTCGAAATTTATTGTCCAATGCATTCAAATTTACTCCTCAAGGGGGGAGCATAGATATGAAAGTTACGATTGCACCGGATAAAAGTCGTTGCTTTATTCGCTTGAGAGATAGTGGTATAGGTATCCCTAAGAGCCAGTTCTCTGAAATCTTTGAACGTTTTTCACAAGCGGAAAATGTAAAGGCAGCAGCCTATTATCAGGGTACAGGTATAGGTCTGGCCTTAAGTAAGGAAATCATGAATTTGCATCATGGAGAGATATATGCCGAAAGCCCTGAAGGAAAAGGTGCTTGTTTTGTTGTTGAATTATTGATGGGAAAAGAGCATTATAAGGAATCCGAGGTAGATTTCTATTATGGTAAAGAAGAAGTCGATGAACCTTCTCCTGAATATATAGAAGATACCTTGGTTATCGATTCGTCTTTACCAAGTATTCTTATTGTAGACGATAATAAGGACTTGTGCAATATGTTGCGCTTGCAATTAGAAGACAATTATAATGTATATATGGCCACAGATGGAATAGAAGGACTGAAAAAGACCACTCTCTATCATCCCGATGTCGTGGTAACTGACCAAATGATGCCCAACATGGACGGTTTGGAAATGCTACAGCGTATCCGAAAGGATTTTCAGATTAGCCACATACCGGTTATTATATTGACAGCTAAGGGGGATGAGGATGCTCGAACGAAAGCTATCTCTATGGGAGCCAATGCATATATTACTAAGCCATTTAGTAAAGACTATCTGGTAGCAAGGGTTGAGCAGTTGTTAAATGAACGTAAATTGTTCCGTGAACATGTATGGAGGTTGGACGATGCTGATAATCGAGCCAATGAATTTGGTCAATACTTGGAATCAAAGGATGTACAGTTAATAGAAAAAATTCACCAAATAATAGAAGAAAATTTAGGAAATAATGACTTCAATATCGATGCCATTGCTACTCATATTGGTTTGAGCCGTTCTGCTTTCTTTAAAAAGTTAAAAAGTCTCACAGGTTTTGCTCCTGTAGATTTAGTGAAAGAAATCCGTTTGAATAAAGCTATAGAACTGATGAAAAGTTCCGATTTGAGTATTTCAGAAATAGCTTTTGCGGTAGGCTTTCGTGATTCTGGGTATTTCGGAAAATGCTTCCGTAAGAAATACAATCAAACTCCTAAGGAATATATGACAGAGTTGAAAAGAAATGGATAATTAGGACTCTTTTTTTTAAAAAAACATCAGTTCTATTTTGTTTTTTTAAAGGTTGATAATTACTTTTGCTGTCTATAATGGTTACAAAAGTAAAAAATGCACGTCATACCTTTGTTAAGCTTAAAAAATATGGACCATAAAAGACTTGTGTTGTTTACATGGATGGTATTATTCATCACAATACCGTTCTATAGTCAGTCGGTTAATCAGAATTACCGTTACAAAGTAGCAGCTTGCGATTGGATGATGCTGAAACGTCAAAAATTGGGTGAGTTCAAGTTGATGTACGAACTGGGTGGCGATGGCGTGGAGATGGATATGGGCGGTTTGGGCAAACGTGATACGTTCGACAATAAACTTCGTCAATCTCATTTCCGGAAGATATTCCGTGAAGAAGTTGCTAAGTATAACTTGGAAGTTCCTTCGATAGCTATGTCCGGTTTCTATGGGCAATCATTTGTAGAAAAGGCTACGTATAAAGAATTGGTGCAGGATTGTTTGAATACGATGGAAGTGATGGGAGCAAAGGTTGCTTATCTTCCATTAGGTGGAACCAAAGGCTGGGAAGAGCCGGGCGAAGTACGTACAGAATTGGTACGTCGTCTTCATGAAGTAGGCGAGATGGCTTTGGCCGAAGGAAAGGTTATCGGCATTCGTACTCAACTGAATGCGAAAGACAACATCAAACTGCTGAAAGAAATCAAATCAGAAGGTATTAAGGTATATTATTGTTTTCAGAGCACATTAGAGAACGGGTGGAATTTATGTAAGGATTTGAAGCGCTTGGGAAAGAACCGTATCTGTATGATACATTGTTCGGATACTGATGGCGTGACACTTCCTTACAATACTCGTTTAAATATGCGCAAAGTAAAGAAGACGCTCGATCGTATGGGGTGGAGTGGTTGGTTGGTCGTGGAGCGTTCGCGTGATGTAGACGAAGTGCGGAATGTGAAGAAAAATTTCGGAACCAATATCCGCTATTTGAAAAAAATCTTTCAGCAGGAAGAGTAAGTTCCTCCGGAACTTACACCTCAAAAGTAGATAAAATAGAGATATATTAATATTTGTTTAATTAAAAAATCATTAAATCTATGAAAGTGAAACATTATTTCTTAGGAGGAAAGATGTTGGGCTTGCTTATGGCGGCAGGCCTTTTGTCTTTTGCCTCGTGTGCGGAAGGTGTGGATGACGAGTATTGGAGTTCTAAAGCCAAGAATGAACAGTTGGAGTCTCCAACTATTGACAATACTTGTTTTTCTACAATAACTAATTCCGATGGAACTGAAAGTGTAAAACTGGCATGGAAAGCGGTTGCAGGTGCCGGTGGCTATCATTGTGTGGTAGACATAGTGGACGATCCTGCCAATCCTGTCAATGTGGTAGACACTATTCTTGACCGTCCTTCGATTGTATTCGAAAAGTTAGAAGATACCAATTATTCTGTCAGTGTCCTGACTTTAGGCAATGATAAACTGAACAACAAGGAAGCGGCTACAGCTTTCAATTTTGCTTATTCAACAATGATTGCTGCCATAACGATTCCTGATGGTTCGGATATTGCAGAATTTATCAATGCTAATTTTACTGCCAGTGAAGAAGAACAAGCATTTGAACTGGTTGCAGGGGGTAATTATACCATGAATGGTACAGTTGATTTTGACTTGAGTTTAATGACTGTTCGTGGTAATAAGGTTAATCGTCCTACTGTGACTCTTAACGGGGGTGCCGGTTTTATTACACAGGCCGGTTTGAAGATTAAGTTCATCAATTTCGATTGCACCAATTTGACTTCAACAGGTTTTTTGACACTCAGCTCTAACCCGAGCGAAAGTATTTCAACCGAATCTCTTGGTTTTAAAGCCGATGGTGCCAATCAGAATGGTTTTGTTGTAATGGATCCTGTCATCATCAGTGACTGTATGTTCAAAAACCTTCCGAATGCTATCCTTTATGGTAACAAGAAGAACTGGAGTCTTTGGGATTTCCGCATTACAGAATGTATTGTTCAAATGAATAATACTGGTTCAAATCCATTCATTCATTTGCAAGGCGCAAGTAATGGTGCTATCAAGAACATGACTATCAAGAATTCCACATTCTTTAATCTTGTAGCTAATACAAATGCATACTTTATCCGTTATTCCAATGCATCCAATTCCCAACCCAAAAAATTGTTTGGTAATGGAAATGCCACTATAACTCATACTTGGTCAGATTGTACATTCTACAAGACATTTACTGGTAAGGATTTTGCCAACAATACTACTCAGCAGAATGTAGCCACTTACTACATGGATCGTTGTGTGTTCTACGATGTATTCCGTCTTTATCAATACTTGCATAACAATTGTACAAGATATTGTAATAATTGCACTATGCATTACGATGAGGCCAGTCCTCAAAGCAACGACACCGGTGGACGTAAGGATACCAATGGAAATCCGTTTACCGTATTGGAAGACCCAGGATTTGATCTTAGTAAAATTCATGAACTTGATTTCTTACAGCCCAATGGCGATGTGAGTTTCAAAGCTAACGGTACGATTTCTTCTCAAGGTGGTGATCCTCGTTGGAGATAATAACGGAATAATTAATTTAAATTAGAATTAAAATGAAACAACATAATATTTTCAGAATATGTTTGGTTCTTATGGCTTTTTTGGCCTTACCGGCATTTGCCCAGAACCAAATCTACAAAGGTATGGTTGTTGATGAAGCCGGAGAGCCAATCATTGGTGCTACAGTAAAAGTAGTAGGTACGAATACCGGTACCATTACTGATATGGATGGTAATTTTACTGTTGCGGTTTCAAAAGGACAAAAAGTAGAGATTTCTTTCTTGGGTTATACTACTCAGACCATTTCCGATTTCAGTAAAGTGAAAATTATATTAAAGGAAGATACTCAAAAATTGGACGAAGTGGTGGTGGTTGGTTATGGTACCCAAAAGAAAGCACATTTGACAGGTGCTATTGCTACCGTTCCAATGGATGAAATTCAAGACTTGGCCGGTGGCGATTTGGCAAGCTCTTTGAGTGGTATGGTCAATGGTTTGAGTGTAAGTGGTGGTAACGGCCGCCCGGGTGAAGCCGGTCGTATTTCTATTCGTAATAGTGATGTGTTTGGAGAAATCGGTAGTACAGCACAAGAACCGTTATATGTAATTGATGGTTTTGTTTATCCGAATTCTGTAATTACAGGTCAGAACAATCAAGAAGAAAACTTAGGTGCTACAGCATTCAATAATTTGGATCCTTCTACCATTGAAAGTATTACTGTATTGAAAGATGCTTCTGCAGCTGTCTATGGTGCACGTGCTGCCAATGGTGTTATCTTGGTAACAACCAAGAAAGGTAAAGAAGGTGCTCCTCAGATTTCTTACAGCGGTACATTTGGTTTTACAGACGAAATGAAGCGTACTCAAATGTTGAATGCATACGATTACGGACGTTTGTACAATGCGGTAGTCGCAGCCGACCCGACAACAGTTGGCAACATGAATAAGACCTTGGAAATGTTCCAGTTGGACGAATTGGCTGCCATGAAAGGTTTGAATTATGACTTGCTTGACAAGTATTGGGAAACAGGCTTTACCCAGAAACATAGTGTGAACTTGAGTGGCGCTACAGGACGAGCCAATTACTATGGAAGCATTTCTTATTTTGATCAAGAAGGTAATATCGGATCTTTGGATTATAACCGTTGGAACTATCGTGCCGGGGTTGACCTGAAAGTTAACAATTGGTTGAAAGCCAGTTTGCAAGTGTCGGGTGATTATGGTAAGAAAAACAAACCTTTAATAAAAGTGGGTGGCTCAAATGATGAAAACCAGTATAATATTCTTTTGACTCGTCCTCGCTATATTCCGGAAGAGATAGATGGTATGCCGATAGCTTATTATGGTATAAGCAATGAACAGAAGAGTGACAAGCAGAATTATTCCCATCATTTGCTTCAAAATTCCGGCGACTATAGTAACAGCACCAATTCCAATATGAGTATTAATGGTAATTTGGAAGTGGACTTTGCCAATATTTGGAAACCATTGGCCGGCTTAAAGGCTAAATTCTCTTACTCAAAAACAATTAATGAAAGTAAGACTAACCAATTTGGTTCTACTTATGAACTGTATTATATGGAGAACCGGTTTGGTAGTGGCGGTCACTTGTATACACCTGTTGGTGGAGAAAATGTCGGCGATTATTATGGCATAGATAATTTCTTAATGGCTAATAGTGGTAAACCGATTAGCAATGCCGGTGACAACGACGGTTTCTTAAGCCGCAATATGGCACGTACTGACAATTATCAAATGAACTTCACTGTTAGTTATGACCGTAGTTTTGCAGATCATCATTTGAGCGGATTGTTCTCTATCGAAAAGTCTGAATCTGAAACAGAGTATAATTATGGATCTGTAAATCAGCTTTACCCATTTAATAATGGACAATCAAATTCTGCCAATACAAACGATGATAATTATTCACCAATTGTAGACTTCAATCGTTCGGAAGGTGGTACGCTTTCGTATATTGGCCGTTTGAATTATTCATATGCAGATAAATATTTATTGGAATTCTTGTTGCGCGCAGATTCTTCTACGAAGTTTGCACCCGAAAACTATTGGGGATTGTTCCCCTCCGTATCTGCCGGTTGGGTACTTTCTCAAGAAAAATGGATGCAAGATGTCAAGTGGGTCGATTTCTTAAAGGTGCGTGGCTCATTCGGTTTGACCGGTCGTGACAATACTGCCGCATGGCAATGGATGACAGTTTATGGTATGGATGCCGACAAAGGACCGGTATTTGGTACAGGTAATACAAACAATGCCGGCAATCACATTTCTATCAGCAATCAGAATGCGGCAGTTAATCGTGACATTCATTGGGACAAATCTTATAAAGCAAACTTTGGTGTTGATTTCAATACGTTGAACAATCGATTGGCTTTAACTTTGGAAGGATACCATGAATGGCATCGCGAAATTTTGATGGCAATTGACGCTTCTGTTGCAGGTGTAGTCGGCACAAAGTCTGCAGCATTGAATTTTGGTAAAATGAATGCATGGGGTGTTGAACTTTCTGCTACATGGCGTGACAAGATAGGTAAGGACTTTAAATATAAAGTAGGTATCAATACAGGATACTCAGACAATAAGATGTTGATGATGGACTGGGTAACGGACGGTACTGAAATTTATAAGTCTGTACAATATGGCAACCGTACAGATATAGGTACTTGGGGTATGCAATGCTTAGGTATGTTCCGCAGCTTCCAGGAAATTGAAGAATACTTTGACACTTATAACATTACTTCTTATATGGGTAAGACCAAGGATCAAGTTCGTCCGGGTATGTTGATTTATAAGGATGTCCGTGGTGCATATAATACAGAAACCGGTGAATATGAAGGACCGGATGGAGTAGTGGATAAGGATAACGACCAAGTACGTTTGTCCAACCGCTCTAATCCATGGGGCTTTACGACAAATCTGAGTGCTGAATGGAAAGGTATATCTTTGACAGCGCAATTGAATGCAAGCTGGGGTGGATACAGTCAAGTCCCTACAGCAGCATTGAAAGCCAGTGATGGCCTTGAAGTAAATAACATGCCTGCATTCTGGAAAGTGGAAAAAATGTATTCTTATCAAAATGTTTATGACGATAACGGCAACCTGTTAGTAGCAGAAAACCGCAATGGTTCACTTCCGAATTTGGCTTATTCGGATGTCAACTCTGTGGCTTCAACATTCTGGAGGGTTAGCGGGACACGCATTCGTCTGAACCGTTTGACATTAGCTTATGCCGTTCCTTCCAAATTTATAAAGAAGTTTGGTGTACAAAGTTGTCGTTTTAATATTACCGGACAGAATTTGCTGAATCTCTATAATCCTTATCCTGATAATTTCATGGATCCGTCTTCGGGTTATGGTACATATCCCAATCTGCGAAAAATTACTGTCGGTGTAAATCTCTCATTCTAAAATAGAATCAAGATGAAAAATAATAATTTATATATAATGACCTTGTTGGGAATGCTTGCATTGAGCTCATGTAGTGACCAATTCTTGCAAGACAAAACCAATTATGGGAAAATTGGTACTGTCGTTTATGATAACTTTACCAGTGCCAATGCGCGTTTAAGTGACGTTTATTTGTTGTGCTTGCCCGATGAGAATATTTCTCCGAGTAGCAGTACTGATACTAATTGGAAAGCTGTTAGTACAGGTTCTGCGGATGATTGGGGAGGAAAAAGTACTGAAGAATATAGTGGATTCAGTGTTTTGGTAGATCCTCAAACCGAATTGACTTTTGATGGAACCGGCGGTACTCGTGTATATGATTGGTTTCGTGGCAAAGCCGGTGCCGTGCGTGATAATCCGTGGGGGCGTATACGCAACTGTAATGAACTGATGCAAAATGTTGTTGAAAGTCCATTGACCGAAGAAGAAAAGAATATTATTTTAGGACAAGCACATTTCCTTCGTGCGTGGTGCTACTATCAATTGGTTAAATGGTATGGTGGTGTACCTATCATTACAAGTGTGTTGGAACCCGAAGAAGGAGTATTTGTTCCACGTTCTTCTACGAAAGATTGTATCGATTTTATCTGCGAAGATTTGGATACAGCTGCTGATATGTTGTGGGCTTCGACAGGTAACGGTGGTTGGGAGTCTGCAGGTGATTGGGGACGTGTTACTTCTGGTACAGCACTTGCATTAAAAGGTCGTTTGCTCTTGTTGTGGGCCAGTCCGTTATTTAATCGTTCGAACGATCAGACCCGTTGGACCGAAGCATATAATTTTATGAAAGAAGCCTTGCCTAAGATTGAATCCTGCGGTTATGGGTTGGCTTATGAAAATGAACCGGGTACAAATGCCTCCAATTGGGCTAAAATGTTTGCTACAACAGATATAAATAAAGAAGCCGTATTTGTAAAATTGAACAATACAATAGCCAGTGGAACTGTAGATTATTCCAAAAATAGTAATTGGGAACATAGTATCCGTCCAAGTAACGCTATCGGTGGCGGTGGTAAAACTCCTTCTGCAATGTTGGTTGATATGTTTCCGATGTCTGATGGTAAGCGCCCTGCTACTTGTACTACTTACAAAAATTTGGATGCGTCTGATTTGGTTTATAATGCAGCAGTTCCATTCATGAACCGTGATCCACGTTTCTACCGTACTTTTGCTTTCCCCGGTGTTCGTTGGACTTTTAATGGTGATCCGAGAAGTGACTCTAACAATCATCCATACCCCGGCCAAAATTATGAATTGTGGAATTATGTATGGTATACTTCTACAGATGATGCAGGTAATGTAGAG
>CAZFDP010000009.1:0-21038 GCA_964518185.1 uncultured Phocaeicola sp.
TTACAGGACACAGTAAGCCTATGGACATTTTCACCCGGGATGAGTGGAATTTCGATTCGGCCCTGAGCAGTATTAACCACCAAGATTCCTTGTCCACCCGGTGAGGTCACCTTGATTTGTTGACTATCCATATAGACGTGAATCAATCCATAGGGAGTGGGTACATCTCCTTCCATCCACTCCAAGCCACCCAACACAGGAGTTACCGTATAGGTGGTATATCCGGGAGAGGTGGGCTCGACTCCCAAATAATAGCGGCCCAACAAATATACAGGACTGGCACCCCAGGCATGACAAAGGCTCTTGCCATACGGACGGCCATACATAGTGAGGTGTTGGATACCTTTCTCATGGGGTACATATTTTTCCCAGAAACTGGTAGCCCCTTCGCGAAGCATACCTCCCCAATAGGCTTTCATCTCGGACATCACTTCGTTTTGCATGCCCATCTTACAAAGGGCTTCCAGTTCATAGAAACGCATGTAAGGGGTGGTAATGGGGGCTACATCGGAATGCAACATCACCGAGTGCATCACCCGTTGTTGGGTATCTTTGTCTAAATAATCGTACAACATGGCAAACATGTTGGGAAACTTAGTTATTTGAGGATTTAACTCCCCCTCTTCCAGACTATGCATAAATGCTCCCCGAGCTTCATTCCAAAAAGTAGGCTTCAGTTTAGCATGTAAAGTCTCAAACAATGCCTTATATTGCAATGCATCAGCAGTATAAACATCGACAGACAAACTACCTTGTGGCGAATTGTCCAACGGATAATCACGAAGTACGGAAGCACAAAGTTGCATGGTCTCCAACGATTTGCAAAACAATATCTGTTCAAAGCATAATGTACCTCGTTTGTGCATGGGGAAATCCACCCAATCAACAAAAATCCAGTCGTCGGACTTGCCTTCAACCATGCCTTGGGCATTGGTGCGACCAAGGACATAATCCATAAGCGAACGCATACGTGGATACAATTCACGCACGAAAGCCACATCGCCCGTATATAGATAATAGTCGTAGACGGACTTGAACCAATAGAAGGTATAGTCCATGATGGTGTTGATGTGAGCCGTCACCGGATCTTTTCCACGCAACTGCCGAATGGTACGCTTTACGCATTCATTATCGAAACGAAGATAATAGTTCATCAGGTAAGACTGAACAGCATCCCCCGACCAAGTCCATCGGTCGCGTTTGATACCATCCACAAAGAACTCACGAGTAGTAAGGTCCATGGTGTAAGCCCCTACTTGCCAAATGCGGTTCAGTTCTTCGTCACTACAACGGAACGTGCCACTCTTCGACCAATCTTGCGGAGCATATTCATAGTCCATGGTCAGTGTTTTGAAAGACAAAGCACCCTCGATTTCGACATACACAAAACGGAATGCCTTTGAATCCTTAATCAGAACCTCGGATTGTCCTTCGCTTACCCAAACTTTATCGAGTGTTTCACAAAAGTCCTTGTCCAATGCTTCTTTACGGCTTTCACCATAATAGATGTGTAGCATCCCCTCTCCTTTCAAGCCACGGAATATCAGGTAGCCGAAAGTTTCCTTGCCGAAGTCGTACAATCCGTTTTCGGAGTTTACCGGACTAATTTCTTCCCGAGACAACCGATATAGTGAAGGTCGATCCTGCGGATGATTAAATGCCCAAGAAGCTGCAGGGACATAAATACCCGAACCATGAGCCACTCCATTCTCGTCAATCCAAATCTTGTCTTCGTAAGTAGCCAACCAGGAAGCATCCGTTACAATGGTCTTTCCTTCGATATACAGAGCAGGAGGAGTAGCTTGATTATATACCTTAATATTCAACTTATGTTCTCCTGCCGGTACGGTAAACTCGCCAGGCATACCATACTGCAATTTACCGTCGAGCATCAGATTGAATTCGCCTTCTACCCAAATACGTATATTTTCAGTTTCCTGAAGTGTAATAGTCTTGGAGAACTCCACCGTTGGCCAATGACTATCTTGTTTCCAAAAAGGAGGGAACATAGCCCCACGCTCCGTACGGCGGTTATTGAAACGATTTCCAAGCCACACCTCAAAATCACCAGGAAACCAAATCCATGTAGCTTTAGATGTTATCGCCATATCGTTCTCTTGTAATTTGTTCCAATGTTTTACCGCGAGTCTGCGGTGTCCATATCGTACCAATCAAAAGTGAAAAGACAAGCAATCCCATCATAATAAAAGCCGACAATGCGAATCCTTCACCATTTTCTCCATAAATATATACAAAGACCAATCCCCACACAGCCGACAAACCGCGCACCACAAAGAACATGATGCCTTGTGCTGCCGCCCTATATTTAACGGGGAAGAGTTCTGAAGCCCATAAAGCATAAAACGACTGTACGGAAATTCCCGCTTGCAAGCCCCATAATAAAGTGAAAAGCAAAAGCCCTTGCAAAGTCGTGATACCGATAGTGACGATAATACCCCATGCCAATACTCCCAATCCCACTCCCACAAAGTAAAGCCAACGCTGATTTACTTTGTCTATTATCAACGAGAAGAAAAAAGTAGTAATGATAATAACAATCCATTGCCCGGCCGCCAACATATTGGCATATTCATTGGTCAGTCCACCTGCAGTTTCATAAATATGTGGTTGGAAGAATCCCATAACCGATGCTACCAAATTCCACGACAAATACATCCCTGCCAAAAAAATCATGGTACGCACATTCACTTTATTGGTAAATAAGTTACCGAAAGTAGAGAACGTACCTGGTTGCTTCACACGAATTTGAGCATTCTTAGTAGCCTTCCATTCTTCTGATTCGTCCAAACGACGCTGCAACAGCCAAGCAATAACTGCAACCACAAACAAAGAAGCAAAAACGATACGGCTACTGAATACATTCAATTCAGCACCACTTATGCCCGCTCCACCAATCGTTTGTGCTATATTTTCTACTACAGAAAACATAATACCACCTTCACCTGCAGCAGTAGGAGGTGCAAGTAGCATGCCTAATATCAAAATAATAGTAGGACCAATTCCCCATGCCATTTGTGAAATACCTATGTTACGACCTCGATTGCCCACTTCTGAATTTTCAGAGATGTATGTCCACGAAGCAGGAACACCTACACCCACCGAAATGCCAGTCACCAAGAAACCGGTCAACAGCATCGGAAAGTTTAGCGACAACATGATGAGCGCGACCCCCAACATATAAACTAACATATTATAGGTATAAATGGCTTTCCGTCCGTATTTATCAGCTAAGAAGCCACCGATAATGGCACCGATAGCAGCTCCCAAGCAATTAGCACTGATAGCATTGAGCCATCCCAAATCACCTTCCGTCAAGCCTAAATATTCTTGCCATAATGTCAAGCCACTAGCACCAGCAACAATCGCCCCTGCATCCAAATAGTTTGTGAGAGATACAGCAATTGTACTTTTTAAACTACCTTTTTTGTTTCCCATAATTGAATATCTTTACGTTTATTTTCTAATTCCGGCTTTCGTCTTGATAGAATCAGCGACTGCTGGACCATTATTTTCCCATACATTTCCTGGGCCATTTGCATTTTGGAGATATTTTTCACTTTCGGTCCAATTATCCTTTACGGTAATAAAGGAAGAACCCTCATCAGTATATAAATAAAACCAATGATGTGGGTCATGTACATAACCTGGAGTATAAATGCTATGAACACAATTCTCCGTAATAAAACTATGCGGCTGCGAGCCAAGCGTATAAATACCGGCCACATCATACATGTGTTTGGCATAATGATGAATAAGATTACCATGTACCCGATTGTTGCGCATACAATTCACCGTACGAGTCCATCCCCATCCCAAACTAATACCCGAATAAGACACTTCACTGATTTCGTTATGCTCGATATTGATATCACGTACATAACCGGCACAAATACCCACCGTACCCCAATCCTCATTGGTTACATCCTTGATAAGATTATCGGAGATATTCAGTTCACGGCATACTTCACGTTCATCAGACGGATCATAGGGTTGATGTGTCTCATGTGCCATAGGACTAAAACTACCAACCACAATACCATTCCCTGCTATATCAGTAAACGTACATCGATAGATTGTACCTCCCATTGTCGCCCATTCATAATCCAAACCAGAAGATCCCAAATGTATGAATGTACATCCAACAAAATCAATATTATTAGCAGCTTTTACCTTAACAGCTGCCGATGGACGCCCCAAAAAGCCTTGATTATCGAGTTTATGATTATTTTTTCGAATCATTTGCGGACGAAGTTTATATGCATCTATCAAATACATACCTGCCTGCAAAGGTACATGTCCCATAAGCGAAGGACGCATCCAAGTGGTATAAGAAAATGTAAGATTCTCGAAACGAATATTCGAGACCGGTTTGTCGAGAGTACCTTCAACATGAACCAACGTTTCTATAGCAGGAACAATTGCTTCTTCAATAACTTCTCCTTCACATGGATAATAATAAAGTTTGCGTGTTTCTATATCGTGATACCACTCACCTGGTTCATCCACCAATTCCTTGGCATTAGTCAAATAAAAAGCCGAGTTGCGACCGTCAGTAGTTACCATTGGACTGGGCCACGGATGTTCAAACTGAAGACGACTTTCCGGATGATGGAAACGAATAGCCGCACTATCTCCTTGTACTTCTACCGACTTAATACGAAGATTCGCCACACACCACATCTCATGCAATACCATTTCAACATATTTTGCTTTTTGTATCTTCTTTACAGCTTCGGATGGTACCCATAATATTTCGTTTACCTTATCATTGCGTATGATACGGTACATTTTTTCGAAATCAACCACATCCCGTGCACGAACCGCTTTCCGGCCATTAATATACAACTGGCGAAAATCAAGCGGACGGCCGTTAAAATTAGGAGCATCTGCCACCAACAATTTACCTTGTCGTTTCCAACCTGTCACTTGTACTCCTCCATGAAGTACAGCCCCCCCCTCAGAAGTTATCACTGTGGGTGATTCTGGTGTACCACTGTCCTCCGGACGAACAAACAACGCTTCATATAGATAATAATCTCCCGGTGCCAAATGAATAGTTACCCCGTTCTTGACGGACGGGTCTTCCAATCGTCGCAATTCCCTTACCTTGCGGAGTGCATGGACAAGGCTTTCACCTGGTTTGACATAAATGTCAGCTGCCGACAATAATCCCATTGTCAGCAGCATACACATACATAAGATATTTCTTTTCATAAAACTCACTTTCGATTATCGAGCCAAAGGCATCCAAACGGTCATTTCTCCCTTACCACGATTACCCCACGCATAATAAGGAATCAGGCGAATATTCACCGTCTTTTCGGCTTTGCCCACTTCCCGATAAAGAACACCTTCCCATGAAGCATTGTCGGCCAATCGGGCCTTTCCTTCCAAAGCAACAATCGGACTTCCTTCGACAATCATCTTCTTTGGTTCTAAACGGATATCCGAAGGAATCAACACATCATCAATGCGTTTACCATCTTCAATATCCATGCTTTCCAAACAATATACTAACGGACCTCTTTTGACCACCACCTGATTACGGATTTCCTCAACCAATGGATGCGCTTCAAGCAAACGTACCGGCATATCCATAACCCACTGTATTTTATCCCCTACTTTCCATATACGGTTCAATTCGGCATATGTGTTAGATTTCCAATCACCAGGAACCATTTCTCCATTCACCATCAAAGTAGCTTTATCACACCATTCGGGTACACGCAAGAAAATTGAGAATGCTTTCTTTTTACGAGGTTTCGGAACTTCGGTCACTGTTATGCTCACAGCTCCATCCCAAGGATAATCTGTTTCTTGTTTCAACGATACGATTCCTACCTCCGGTAAATCCACTTGCATATCATTAGCACCATACAATTGACAATAAATGGCATGTTCGGCTACACTATACGCATAGTTTTGCGCCTGACAAACGGTACGCAATGTATTCGGTGGACAGCAAAAACAACTGATGTACTCCATGCGTTCCTTGGGCCAGCGAAGTGTATAAGGTAAATCAGCACTGATACGAAGAGGATTTGTATAAAAATACTTTCTGCCATCCAAACTGATGCCACTCAGAACACTATTATAAAGAGCCGTTTCTACAATATCAGCATGTTTGGCATCACCTGTCACCTGCAACATACGCCAGTTGAAAAGCATATTCCCGATATTGGCACAAGTTTCGTTATGCGCTGTACTATTAGGTAATTGATACGGGCGACCATAACTTTGGTGTACCTTCTGAATACTATCAGGTTCATAACAAGTACCATCAGGGGAAGTACCATCATACAAAGCGCCACATGCTCCAGTCACATACATTTTTCGGGTAACGATGTCCTTCCAGATACTATTTAGATTTTTCATCAACTGTTCTTCTCCCGTTTCAGCATAAACATCGGCTACACCTGCATAAAGATAATTGGAACGTACAGCATGCCCCATCGCATTATACTGCTCACGGAAAGGTACACGATCCTGGTTGTCGTCTGTTCCATTTTCTACCATACCACGGATATCAATCAAGTTTTTAGATAATTCCAAATAGCGTGGATTGCCTGTAGCACGATACATTTCCACTACCCCCATATAATGTGACGGACAAATGGCATTACGAGCCAATTCTGCTGAAGCCGTTTCATAAAAATGACAAAGAAAATCAGTAGCCTTGACGGCTGCATCAAAGAGTGTAGTTTTTCCTGTTGCTCTGCGATGTACAATGGCCGCCATCATCAAATGCCCCAAATTATATGTCTCAAAATTCAAACGATTGGCAAAAGCACCTTTCTCATTTTCATTCCCAACCTTAGTACCAATCACCGTTTGTTTGTCTACGGCATGGGTATCGATACCTTTATTGCGTTCATCAATAATAACCGGAGTATGGATATACCCATCGGCACGTTGGCTTTTCACTACATGTTCAATGAAATGATCCATCAATTTGTCCAATTCCGGGTCTTTGGTGATGGCATAAACTGAAGCTACCCCTTCCATCCACTTATACATGTCACCATCGTGAAATGGAGGCCCCCAATGTTCTCCCGTACATACTCCAGACGCTATTTCAAAATTACGAAAACCGTGAGAAATATCTGGATTATTCCAAGTCTCCCACATACTTTGTACGGATGTTCTGCTATATACATTGAAACGGTCTCCCCAAAAGCCGTCCGTCCATCGTACGGAAGCCAGTTCTGTATTTGCCATTTTGGCATATTTACTTTGGCTCATATCTGTCAGACCATTGGACTGTGCAAATGCACCGGCAGTAAAGGTCGATGCCAATAAAAGCATTGTTATGTTTTTCATGGTATAATTATCTTAATTCAACTGATTCAAATCTATTTCTTTATAGCTTACCCGTTCACGACGCCAAGTATAAACCGCATGCAACTTACCATCTTTTCCTTGTATGATGCTCGGATATGAATATTGGCTGATAGGACTGTTTTCCAAAACAATCACTTCCTCCCAAGTCTTACCGTCATCTTCCGACACAGCCAACGACAGAGGGGTACGTAAACCCTTCGGAGTTCCCGAAATAGTCTCAAAATTATTATATATCAGAACTTGTCGACCATCGGTTAAGGTCACTGCATCTGTTCCCGAATTGTTATTGGGTATATCAGTCAAGGTCACTTTGCTCCAAGTATCACCGTTATCATTACTATAAGTCACGGCCAATTTTGCATTACGTGTACGGCCGATTGCCATCAATTTACCATCTTTCAGTTTCAAGATACTGGGCTGAATGCAAAGAATAGGCTGTGCACCTTTTTCCTTCAACACATCACCAGCTTCCATATCCTCACCTGTAGCAATGGCCGCCTTGCGATTTTGGGTAGGTACAGAAGATTCAGCTTCGATAGGACCGACATATTTCCAAGTCTTTCCCTTGTCATCTGATATTTCAAAATGGAATTTCCAGCCGTCTTTCTCTGTACTCGAAGGACAAATGATACGTCCGTTCACATATTCCGGTTTATTCTTGATAGGTCCCAAGAAGCCATCAGGTAATGCCATGGGCTTACTCCAAGTTTTGCCTCCGTTTTTGGAAGTAATCTGGAAACCTCGCCAATCGGAAACGCCATAACCTATTTTATAATATAAGACCAGTTCTCCTCCAGGTATTTGGAACAACACCGGATTGTAACAAGGCTTACGCCATTCTTCGCTTACCAATGGTTTTCCGGAATTGGCTGCAGGTGAAGCCCATGATGGATAAGTTTCATTATTCCCCATAGGCACTGCCGGTGCAGCTTCTTTCGCTCCTCCCATCTCCATCATAGCCGTGCGATAAAGTCTCGCACGGTCGTCCTTAGTCACTTGAGACTTATTGGCCGACAAACGTTTTAATATCTCATCGCGTCGTGCAAACTTCGCCAAATCTTCTTCACTGAAGGCCGAACGAGTATATTCCGTATAAATACCATCGGCCGCTTTATAAGGTTTCGTCCAATTCTTGGCACCTTTCGGTTTACGGCATACCCAAATGTTGCTATCCGGATTCTTTTCCTTAGTTCCACCAAAGAAAGCAGCTACCAAATCACCGTTCTTCAATTCAACAATGGTAGCACCGTGACAAGCGGGAAACTCTGCTGTTTCATACAGAAACTCATCCTTTGTAATAGCCGCATGAACCGGAGTTATGTCCACGCTATAACGATAATTTCCCGAACCAATTCTTTCCACTCGACCATTGGGCAGGTGTACTTCTGCTGTAGTATTGGCGGGAATAGTCACCTCCCACTCTACCTGTTGCAAATTTTTATTCCAATTACTCACAACTTTTCCATAAGGAGTACGATAAGAAGCGTTCACATAACTGATGTCCTGTATTTCAAAGTTCGGTTTCATTACAATATGTTTGTATCCCACCTTCCATCGATCACTCTTGATACCTCCTAAATTCTCATAGCACCAAGGTAATAAATCACCTAATAACATGACATGATTACCACTGTTCATTTTAGGATTGGCTGTATTACCATTCCACAATTCCCAAATGGTTGTAGCACCTTGTTTGGCCATATAGCCCCATGAAGGATAAGTATCGTTGGTAGCCAATAGACAAGCGACATCGGCATGTCCTCTGCGAGACAGTTCACGTAATATCCATGAAATGCCGATTACACCACAGCTGATGTGTCCATTGCCTTTGGTGATGATATTCGCTACGGTATTGTTTATCACATCTTGTAAATGTTCTTTCGGAACCAATCCGAAAGCCAACGGGAGGATATTGGCAGTTACCGTATTGTTGTCATAGAATACACTATCGGGATAGAGAACATGCCCGGGTTGCAACGAAGTACCTTTCTTTACTTTCAGGAATTTCTCATTGAAAGCATCTTTCATCTTGTGTTCCAAATCTTCCCATTGTTTTTTATCATCATCATATCCTAATATAGATGCAAAACGATGCATGGTTTGAAGCATCTTGCAATAATAAGCAGTAGAGATTAAAGCACCATCCGTAATGCGAGTAGGATCTTGACTATGAATAAGTTCAAGCGATTCAGGAGGCATGCACCAATCTCCATAACGATCTTTGGTGATGATATAATCATTGGTCATATATTCCTCGCGCATATGTTGCAGCCAACGTTTGATATTAGGATAGCATTGTTCCATAGGCTTTTTGTTACCGAATTGGGTATAAATCATATCAATGGATAATGGTAAGGCTGCCGGCCAAGTCATATTATCCGAATAATAGTTCCAATAAGCAGGTGCCACATCCGGAATACAACCGTCCTCACGCTGAGCCTCACAAATATCACGCATCCATTTGGCATAGAGCGGACCATTTTCAAAGATATAACTTTCTCCTAATGACCCCATAGTTCGGTCGCCCAACCATGGTTGACGTTCATTGCGTTGGGGACAGTCTACCGGAAGTCCTTTATAATTACCCAAAATTCCCCAATAGGCATTACGATACACTTGATTCAATACTGGGTTAGAGGTTTCAAACGAACCTATAACTTCCATTTCATCGCTCACCACTTCACCTACAAAATCATCCAAAGTAGGATTATCATATCCTTTTATCTCCACATAACGGAAACCATGATAGACAAATGTCGGTGCCCAGGTAGTTCCATGCTCTTTACCGTTACAAATATAAGTATCAGTAACCCGTGCATCACGCAAATTCTCCACATACAGTTCACCATCCTTTTGTAATGTCTCAGCAAAACGAAGAGTAATGACATCATCTTTGGCACCACGCACTTTCATACGTATCCATCCTACCATATTCTGTCCCATATCCAAGATGTACTTGTCGCCCAATTTAGTGATAGCAAGCGGACGGACCGTATCAAGCACTTTCATATTAGGAGCCATAGCACCACGTAATGTACCAGTAGGAATACTAACGCGTTGTGCATTTTCCCATTTGGAATCATCATATCCAGGTTGGGTCCAAGCACCTAATTCTTTACGTGCATCGTATTCTTCACCATCGTATTCATTATTACTACGAATAGGTCCATCTGCGGTAAGTTTCCATTTCTCATCTGAAGAAATTGTCTGACGGGAACCGTCGGCAAACTCCACTATCAAGTTCAAACGTAACTTCGGATAACCAAAATTCGCTATTTTATAAGGTTTATAATTCTGACGGGAAGTATAAAAATGCCCATTACCCAACGTCACACCTATAGCATTCAAAGAATCCAACATCGATGTAACATCAAATGTATTATAGATAATAGTTTTCCGATAATCGGTCGGTGCCGGTGCCAATACCTGATCACCCACACGTTTTCCATTGACAAACAACTCATACATACCCATACCTGCTATATGTATGGTAGCCTGTTTCACTTTTTTTGCCAATACAAATTCCTTACGCAGATAACGCGAACTCAATCGGCTCCATTGAGTTTCGTCATCCCATGGTGCGGCCTTGTCCATTCCAATCCAACGACCCGACCAATTGGCTTCCTTCAACAAACCGATACTCCAACTGGCAGGTTCACTCCATGTTGTAGTACCGACGGTGGTATAAACCTTAACCTTCCACCAAGCACGTTGGTTGCTCTTTAAATTCTTTCCTTGATAAAGAATCCATTGTGATTCACCGGAAGAAATTATTCCGGAATCCCATAAGTCACCTTTATCTTCAGCCAACAATTCCGGTGAGGAAGCGACCAACAAATGATAAGCGGTTTGTAATACATTTTTAGCATCCGATTCCAACATCCAACTCATACGGGGAGTATTGGTGTCCAATCCCAACGGATTCACCATTTGTTCCGTACGGGGATTCGTTACCGTCACTGTCGCTTTTAGTAAGCATGGCAAAAATATCAGCCAACCTAACAGATAATATTTTTTCATGGTATTCTTATTACATTATTTGTTCCACCTCTGTTGCATATCGGGCATTATTGTCCACTCTCTGTTAATATAATCTTTTGACGCATCTACAGCAATCAATACCCGGTCATTGCCACTCATATAACCGCAGTCGTATTGAAATTTTTCTATCTGATTACCGAACTCACCCAAATATTCCAACTTACCTGTAGCAGGATGATACCACCATACATTCTTTTTGTCACCACTGATTTTAGTCAGATCCACTTCCATAGGACGGGCGGAATAGTTATACACCAACAGATAATCGTTACCACGAGTAGCAATGGCACGGTCATAACGTTCACCGTTCTTGCCGGCTATCACACCTTGATCGGGTATTCTTTCAAAGAATGGAAAAGCTAACATCAGGTTCTTCAAATGTATCATTTGGCTGAATCCCGGATCTTCAAGTGCATCCCACCATGCTTTCTTCATGCCATCAGAACCAAATGAACCGATAACACCCGGACGAATAAACTGCATAATGTCATTGTGTCCATAGGAATGTCCGAACGATCCGGCGAAAACCGACCAATATGCATAACGACGTACATCGTGTTGATTCCATCGCATTTCCTCCAAACCATGCAAACCTTGAGGTATGTCTTCATATATAGGTTCATCATCTATAACCGGTTTTAAAGGTTTCTTTGATTGACTGTTTTCTACAAAACGCCAATTATCTTCCTCCGTATTTTCTTCAATAGGATAATCACCGTCACCTCTACGTTGGCCATAACGACGATGGCCGCTTTGGAACATATTGAAATCCAACCAATCACGATCGTTAAACCAAGTAGCCGAAGTTGTACGTCCACGTGGATGGAAAGTCATCATATGCCCGTTGTCAATATTACGGATGGTTGTAGCCAAAGTTTCCCAAACTTCGGTCTTTTTGTCTCCGCGAATGTCACCACCAATAATCCAAATGATATTCGGATTATCTTTATAACGTTCAGCCATAAACTTTCCGTATGCCTTTGCTTCTTCTACATTCATCATACCTTTTTCCACAGGAGTTCCCCAAATACATACCAATCCTATATAAATACCTTTTGAGGCTGCAGTCTCTACGATATAGTCCATGTGATCCCAATAGCCATACACACCTTTACGGTCAATACCTTTAAAATTATAACCGTCGATGTGAGAAGCCTGACCATAGACGTTATAAGAAGGTACACTGTTGAGCACTTGTACCTGTACCATATTGTATCCGGCTTGCTTACATTTTTCCAGATAATAAGACACTTCATCCCGGTTTAAGCGTTGTGGCATCAGCCAACCTGTTTCACCCAACCAGAAAAAAGGAGTTCCGTCTTCATGTTTTAAGTAACGACCTTCTTCAGATACAACCAATTTACCATGATTCCATGGAATATACGTCTTGCTCTTCTGAGCGAAGACCGAAGTGGCACTACACATCAAGAGTACCAATAACCCAATAGTATGTTTTTTCATATTTATAGATTTTATCATTTAACGTCCTATCAAGACATATTCTTTACCAGCCTGAGTAGGCAAATCGTACAAATAGGTCTTTTTCAAAATCACTTCATTTAATTCTGCTTTTTCATTGACAAGCGGTTCCTGAACTTGCGGAACATCATAGATGGAATTCGGATTTTGTCCCTTCGCATTTCTCAATCCTTTACCACTCAGTCGGTTTAGTGTACGTATGCGGAAATTACCTCCATTCTTGGAATGTACAACCAAGCGGCTGACTTTACCGTCTTTCCAGGTCAAATCAAGTTCAAAGCCACCACGGGCTATAATCCCCTTCATGCTGCCTTCTTTCCAATGTGAAGGAAGTGCCGGTAACAAATAGACAAAACCATCGTGGCTCTGCATCAACATTTCGACAATACCGGCCGTGCATCCAAAGTTTCCATCAATTTGGAAAGGAGGATGTGCATCAAACAGATTGGGATAAGTACCACCTTTTTTCTTTTCGTTACGTACCAATGTGAGTTGATCGGTGATAAGTTTGTAGGCATGGTCACCGTCAAGTAAACGAGCCCATAAACAAACTTTCCAGCCCATGCTCCAACCTGTAGAAGGGTCACCGCGAGCAATAAGTGAAGTACGGGCGGCATCAAAAAGTTCGGGTGTACGGAATGGAGAAATCTGATTACTCGGGAACAGGCCATACAAATGTGACACATGGCGATGCACATCCTTCGGATCATCCCAATCAAACATCCATTCCTGCAACTGTCCCCAACTTCCCACTTGCATCGGAGCCATTTCTTTCAGACGTTGTTCATAATGCGATGCCAATTCTTCGTCTTGTCCTAACAAACGGGCGGAAACAATAACCTGATTCCAAAGATCAAAAATCAATTGATTGTCCATGGTACAACCGGGAGCTGTAGTAGCTTTACCGCCACTGCCCGAATGAACGTTCTCCGGCGAATTGCTCGGACAAACCACCAGCCAATTGTGTACGGGTTCCTTTACCATTATCTGATCGAAAAACTTAGCCGATTCTTTCATAATCGGATATGCCTGTTTCAAGAATTCCACATCACCCGTATAAAGATAACGCTCCCACAAATGACGGCAGAGCCAAGCTCCTCCCGTTGGCCATAAACCCGAAGGTGCTTTGTCTATCGCACCGGTCACTCGCCAAATGTCAGTATTATGATGCAATACCCAGCCATCGGCCCCATACATAATTTTGGCTGTTTCCTTACCCGTTTCGCTTACCTCTTTCACTAAAGTAAGCAAGGGTTCGTGCAATTCGCTTAGATTAGTTACTTCTGCAGGCCAATAATTCATTTCAGCATTGATATTGCATGTATATTTGCTATCCCATGATGGTGTAAGTTTGTCATTCCAAATGCCTTGCAAATTGGCTGGCTGACCACCCGGTTGTGAAGAACAAATCAATAGATAACGGCCAAAACGGAAATAAGTAGCCACCAAAAAATCATCATGTGTTTCTTTAAAATTCTGTACACGCATATCAGTCGTTACATGAGCATATTTATCTTCACCCAAATCTAAAGATACACGATCCATATATTGCTTGTAAAAAGCCACATGATCGTTTTTTGCCTGTTGGTAATCCTTTTGTTCCGCTTTACGGAGATATTCTTTTGCACGAGCTTCCTCATCGGCTGAAATATCCTGATAATTCACAAAATTGGTAGCAATAGACACATATACCACCGCTTCATCGGCTCCTTCAATGGTAAGTACTCCGTCACGACAAGTCTGTTTGCCTCCTTTACTTTTCGCGGTAAGACGTCCTTGAAATTCCACTTTTCCCTTCAGCCCTTCATGCCATGACGACACACCTGAAAGCGTCACATCTTTTCCTTCCGAAGCTATCATTACATCTTGATGAGGAGTCGTCAGATGTGCGTTACAGGTTATCATACCCGGCCGGTCGGCCGTAAGACGAATCATTACCACTTGATCGGTAAACGAAGTCATTGTTTCACGGGTGTAAGTCACGCCATCCACCTGATAGCGCACAACAGCTCTCGCCGAATCCAAGCTCAATTCGCGATAATAATCCGAATAACGAGTATGCCCTGGAAAAGAGATACGTAAGTCTCCGAAAGTCTGATAAGGCATTCCACTATTAGTCTTCGCCATCACCTTTTCTGTAGCAAGTGTCTGCGCTTCTAAATATTTACCTTCAAAGACCAATTGCCTTACCTTGGGAATATACTCCAACGCATTGGGATTAGCATTGTTGTTTGGTCGTCCTGCCCAAATGGTTTCTTCATTCAACTGAATGTGTTCCATTCCAGGGTTACCGAAAACCATAGCCCCTAATCGCCCATTACCTAACGGAAGCGCTTCCGTCCACACTTGTGCCGGTTCGTCATACCATAATTTATACTCCTGGGCAGATACCTGCAAAGACATTCCAAAAGCCAACAATGCAATATACAATCCTCTTTTTCTCATATTTTCATTTAACTAAGATTCATTACTATAATGGACGAAATATAAAATAAAATGTACTCATTCCACAAACCGTATAGCATTATCCGGCATTTTTTCCCCATTCTTACCAAAACTTTTCAAATCATCGTATGGTTCGATACAGACCTTTCCCTCATCCCATTTGGTCTCATCAAGTCCAAATACATCTACAAAGAAACGATATACAGCATCACGTTTGTTAGGGCCAAAATCATGACGTTCATTAGGCAAATGAATATTGCGGACCTGTTCTTTTGCTCCATAAAAACCATAAATACGTTGCAAATATGGATATTCCAACCATGGAACACTGGCTGTCCAATCACCACCATCAGATACTACAAGCAGTGGATTAGGAGCCATAAGAGCCGCCAATTCAGCATTGCAGGTACCTCCACAAGCAAGTTGGATAGGCTTTCCACTTTCACACGGACAGCCTCCGTCAAAATGAGATGCCAAACTTACTACGGGTGCACAAGCTGTAAACCGCTTGTCGATTGCAGCAAGCAGCACCGATGCCGTGCCTCCACCCGATCCGCCATTAGCTGCTATTCGGTTAACATCCACATCCTTACGATTAGAAAGCATATAGTCGAGAATCAAAATGCCATCCATCGCCTGAATAACATGCGCTTCACTCTTGTGATGAGCTTTGGAACCCACTTGCAAGGCAGATTCTCCCCACCCATACAAGTCATAATCCACACAAATGGCCCCCATACGTGCCAAGTTACCCATACGTTGCTGTTGATCCTTGCGATAACGCCCATCACCGAAATGACCGTTCGGACAAATAATAAGCGGATGTTTTCCTTTGATACGGGGAGTATAAATAGACCCACACACATAAAGTCCCGGCCAAGTTTCAAGCGCAAAGTTCTGCACGGTATATCCATCAAACTTGCGTATTTTCGACAAAATGGGCTTGGCATCCTTTACGCATTTTGCCAAAGCCTCATCAAGTCCCAATATACGACGGACTTCTGTCCGAAGCAATCCGGCACGTTGTTCCCATGCTTCCCGTGTGTCGTACAATCCGTTCAGCCATGCCAACATCTTTTTCCCATCAGCATCCGTACGTCGCGGATATTCGTATTTCTTTAATTTATATACTTTTTCGCTTTGCTTTACAAACTTATAATCAAAAGGGGCAAGTACTCCTGTCAAAGATTCTTCTACAGAATACGGGCGAATACGGAAATCGGCATACGGTAAGACTTTACCCACCGTATCGATATCATATTTCAAACGTACCTGAAACCGTTCAGCAATATCGCCTAACACATCGTGCAAGGAACGCGAAAATTGGTTCTCAAAATTCTGCGCCTGTATACCGACAACCGCCACATACAGACAAAGGATTGTACATATCTTTCTCATTTCATCAAAGTTATTTTATTTCTTTTCCATTTACATACACATCATCTATCACCAAATTCTTGCAATCTTCGAAGACACATGGATTCTTCGCATCTATGATATGCACATCCCGCATAACGATACCTTCTATCGGAGCTTCCTCCAGACCAACCACCTTTAACGGGGTATCTACACCACGTACGGTCAAACCAGACACGTAAATATTACGGAATTCAGGAGTACGGTCACTTTTAGGTTCTTGTGGCATCTTGCTATATTTCAGATTGAATACTACAGCTTCTTTTTTGATGTTACTCATCACAATATTGCTCACACGAATGTCTTCCACTACACCACCACGTCCACGAGTAGACTTCAAACGGATTCCACGATCGGTTCCATCAAACACACAATTACTGATTGTAACTTTTTTAACGCCACCACTCATTTCGCTTCCAATAACTACGCCACCATGTCCACTCAACATGGTACAGTTGGTAATGGTTATATTCTCACAAGGCACTCCTATTTTACGCGCCTGCAAATCTCGTCCGGACTTGATTGTAATACAATCGTCGCCCACCGAAATGTGGCAATCGCTGATATGAACATTCTTACATGATTCCGGATTGATGCCATCGGTATTGGGAGAAGGAAGATTATGGATAGTAACCCCTTTAACCGTTACATTGTCACAAAACTGAGGATTGACCGTCCAAAACGGTGAATTAATAATTTTCACACCCTCAATGCGTATATTTTTGCATCGGATAGGCTGGATAAACGGTGGACGCATAAAACGACGGTCAAGGGTATTATGCCAGTCTTCGTTGGTTTCGGCATAAAGCGCCTTCATGTCATTGGCTTTTTCAAACATCGGTTGATACTTGTTAATGTTCCGTTTGCCATTATCACGCAAATCGATAATCACCCGGAAGAATTCCATCCACCAAGCTTTTCCTTGTCCATCGAGTGTTCCTTCTCCTTTAATGGTTATATTTTCAGCATCAACTGCATAGATAAGCGGCTGGAAACTTTTCATCATCACTCCTTCATAACGCATTTCCACATAGGGAAGATAATCATCAAAATTATCCGAGAATTTCAACACAGCACCTGCTTCCAATTCCAATGTAATATGGCTTCTCATGTAAATAGGGCCGGTCAGATAAGTACCTGATGGGAAAAAAAGTGTACCTCCCCCATTGGCATTTAACCGTTCTATGGTAGAGTTTATCAATTCTGTATTCAGTTTACTGCCATCGGTAACGGCTCCTGCCTGTTTCATATCTACCCTCTCTGCACGAAGGCAAGAGAAAGAAAAAACACAAACACACAACAAGAATAAAATGATTCGTTTTTTCATGGTTATCTATTTTTATATTTTACATTGAAACTCATAACTTCCGCTACTTGTCGGACAAACAGTTTTCCCGTCAGGCATTACCACTTTTGCAGAACAACCTACAGGTATATGTACCTTTATGGTAAATGTATCGCCTTCACGTTTCCAATTTACCGATACCTTACCATACAACGTTTGTGTTGAAGCCGAAACGTATGCCAAATCGCCCACAGGTTGAGGAGCTATTTCAATTTGTTTCATACCCGGACGGTCAAGTGAAGTCTCGAAACCAGCCAACGAACGGAAGAACCATTCATCTATCTGCCCCATCATAAAATGATTCCATGACGAACCTTGACGCGGATCCCACTGCTCGGTCAAAGTCGTAGCTCCAAACTTTAATTGGAATCCATACCCTGGTGCTTCTTCATGGTTGTGCATCATGTACATCAATTCATTCAATCCATTGCGTGCCAAGGTCTGGAACAAATAGCGGTTGCCCACATCTCCCGTCGTCAAGCGGTTCCCATGTTTTTGAATATCAGCTACCAAACAATCAAGAACTTGTTTACGGTCGGTCTTCGGGACTATATCGAGGAACAATGGCAATGCAAGACTACATTGGCTCCCTGTTCCATACAGGTGTTTGTCTGCATCATAAAACTCACGATGGAACGCTTTGTTGATATTTTCTGCCAACAAAGTATAATGATGTTCATCATATTGATTTCCTACCATACGAGCCGCCCTCTTCAAATAATCCACAATCAAATAATAATGAGCTGTAGCCACCAAAGGTACAGGTGTATTACGCGAGAATCCGGCACGGAAATTACCATAATCATACCAATCACCCAATCCGAAAGAAAGAATATAACGATTGGCCCGTGTAGCCAGATAGTCGGCATAACGACGCATATTACCATAATATTTGCGTATCAACGAATCGTCGCCCGTCCATTCATAATACATAAATGGAAATATCACAAGAGTACATCCCCATTCCGGCGATTCGGCAAAATCATCCATTCCCGGTCCTTGAAAGACTACAAATTCGGGGGCAGTAGTGGGCATCGAACCATTAGGGCGTTGTGCATCGGCCATATTCTGCAATATCTGAGGTGCAAAGCCTACCAAGTCATAATTATACAACAATCCGGGACCATTCAGGTGTACCTGTTCCAACCATCCCAATTTCTCACGATGCGGACAATCGGTGAATACCCCTTGCATATTGCTTCGTACCGCTTTTTCTATCAGACGATGTGCCGCATTAAAGATACCATTGGAAGATTCAAATGTAGAGACCTTGGGAGCCGAATTGTATATGAAACAAGATTCAATGTTCCGGATTACCGGCAATCTATGTGGATTCTTCTGTCCTTTCATTACAGCCCCCTCCACTTGTATATAACGGAAACCGTAATACGAGAAGCGAGGATGCCAAGTTTCTTCACCATCCCCTTTCAATGTGTATTCATAATAATGCTGACGTCCGGTCTGACGCTGGTTACATGCCCCTTCATCAGTAAGCGATTCAGCTACCAGTAAAGTGACTTTCTGTCCTTTCTTTCCTTTGACTGTTATTTCAGGGAAGCCGGACAAATTTTGTCCCATATCAAGGACAAAAGCAGATGGGTCTACCGTACGTTTAGTCGATTTACAAGCCTCAGCTATCTGTTCGTCAGTCAGTTTTGTTACTGTCTTCGGAACATACCTTTCCATTAACTTGACCGGTTTCGCCAATTGCGGACGGAGGCTTCCTTCGGGTGCATCTTGAACAACGATAGATTTCCATGCCCTATCATCAAATCCTGCGGCATTCCATCCCTTCTGTTCCAAACGCGCATCGTAATCTTCCCCTCCATATATACAATTGAAGGTAACAGGACTTAAATCGTACTTCCACGACTGGTCGGTCACAACCGTCTGTTGGGTACCATCCTCATAGCAGATGTCCATACATAAGCGCAAAGTTGGTGCCCCAAAGCTGACAAGCAATTTTCTATATCGTCCGCCTTGTACATTATAGAAGCCGTTTCCCAACCAAACCCCTATAGCATTGGTACCATTTTTCAAACAAGAAGTTACATCATAAGTATTGTACCATACACTTTTCTCGTAATCCGATATCAACGGAGCAAATTCGCTATCACCCACTTTATTTCCATTCAGAGAAAATTCATACAATCCCAATCCACACACATAGGCAATGGCTTTCTTCACCTTCTTTTCCACAGCAAATTCTTTCCGGAGAAGAATGCTTTTCTTAGCGAGGGAATCAACATTGGCCCATGCTTCCTTTACTTCGGTTTTCTTCAGTTCGGCTCCTGTATAGATACGTCCTTCAGGCAAGCGTGCATCTTTTTGGGTAATGGCACCTATCCATTGACTATTGTCAAACGAAGTCCCGGCATCCGTAATGATAAATTCAGAAGGTGCACTCCAAGCACTTGCCACATCCGTTTCGTCCCATACACGGACTTGCCATTGATAATGCCCTTGCAACAGATGGGTAGGAATCAGCTGGCTTTGTTCAGAGATAACCTTTCCGGTATTCCACACTTTCTTTTCTGTCAAAGCATCCTTCACTTCGATTTCGTAAGCAGTCTGGCGAGTACCATTTTCAGGAGATGTCATCACCCACCCCAAGCGGGGAGATGTTTCTGTAACTACCAATCCCTCCTTCAATTCTCCTGTTGTTCTAACAATGACAAGTTCTTTTGCCTGCAAACAGACAGAGAAAAAACACATTGCCCATAAAGCACATTTTCTCAGATTCATAAAGTTAGACTGAAAATATAATTTGCGCATAATATCAGATTTTACATGTTTGCTACAAAAATATAAAGAGTTTTCAATATAACCAAACGGTTACATTGAAAACATCTATACATAACCGTGGTATTATTGGCTTTCTTTGACAAGGCAAAATTAACACTCGTTTCCTTCATCCTCAAAAAACGGGTACGCGTAGAAAAAATTGTTA
>CAZFDP010000010.1:0-20452 GCA_964518185.1 uncultured Phocaeicola sp.
GGAACAGAAACTGAACCGTAAACCTATCCGACAGACAACCGATTTTATGGATACAACTGTCGATTGGGAAGCAGACAATCGTTGGATACTGAAGTCCAAAGGTAAAGCGTTGGCCGAATGGAGAAACGAAAAAGGGAATAGAAAGCCTTATTTGTCGGTTCCCATCCGTCGTCCAGCCAATGAAAAGTTGGATGGAAAAGAATATTCATTTTCGGCAAACGATTGCAGTGTGGGCGATTTGGATGGAGACGGTGAATATGAAATCGTAGTGAAATGGATGCCCTCACTGACCAAATTACCTCCACAGCGAGGACTTTCGGGAAAGACCTATTTGGATGCCTACAAGATGGACGGTGCTTTGCTTTGGCGTATCGATTTGGGATACAATGTCCGTTCAGGAGCACCTACAACCAATTTCTTGGTTTTTGATTTTGATGGCGACGGCTGTGCTGAACTTTGTTGTAAGACAGGGGATGGTACCGTAGACGGTGTAGGAAATGTGATTGGCGATGCCAAGGCCGACTGGAGAACATGGGATAAAAACAGTCCGATGTACGGAAAGATTGTTAACGGCCCGGAATACATCAGCGTGTTCGAGGGAAAAACCGGTAAGGTGTTGGATACGGAAGAATATATTCCTACACGCTATCCGCTCGATGGTTGGGGGGGTATCGGAGGTAATTGTGGTAATGACAATACGGGTAGCCGTTCCGACCGCTTTACAGCCGGTGTGGCATTGCTGGATGGAAAAACTCCTTCGCCGGTGATGGTCAGAGGATGGTATGGACGGACGGTTGTAGTGGCCTGGACATTTACAAACGGTGATTTGAAGCATCTTTGGAGTTTTGACAGTGCGGAACCTGGGTTGGAAGCCTATTCCGGAATGGGAAACCATAGTGTGACAGTAGCCGATTTTGATAATGACGGATTTGATGAAGTTTGTGTAGGAGCCATGACTGTAGACCATGATGGTACGGGTTTGTTTACTACCGGATTGCGACATGGAGATGCACTTCATGCCGGTAAATTGATTCCTTCCAGAAAAGGACTTCAGGTATTTGGCGTACATGAAAACGAAGGCAATCATGAAATCGTGAAAAGAACACCGGCTGTTGCCATGTTTGATGGAGAAACCGGTGAAATTATTTGGCAAGATGGTTTTGGAGAAGATGCCGGACGAGGAGTGGCTGCTGACATAGACCCTCGATTTGAAGGATCGGAATGTTGGTGTAACTTTGGCGGCTTGCGCAAAGCGGATACTGGTGAAATTATATGCGAAACCAAACCCAATTCGTGCAACTTTACCATTTATTGGGATGCAGACCCCTTGGCAGAATTGCTGGATTATGTTTCCATCAGTAAATGGAATTGGGAAACGGAAACTACCGACTTGTTGTTGAAGGCAGAGGGAGTCGTATCCAATAATGGCTCGAAAGGTAACCCTTGCCTGTCCGGTGATATAATGGGAGATTGGAGAGAAGAAGTGGTTTGGGCTTCGAAAGAACAGGATGAACTTCGTATCTATAGTACAACCATTCCTGCCAAAGATCGTAGGCCGACTTTGATGAGCGACCGTCAGTATCGGTTGGCCATTGCCTGGCAGAATGTAGCCTATAACCAACCCCCTCATACCAGTTATTGAAGAATTAATTAAAAAGGAATAAAGATGAAAAAGTTAAGTTTTGTATTTGGCTGTTTTTTACTGCTTGCCGGATGTATGGTTTTGCAGGCACAAGCTCCCCGTAAAAAACCGCAGGGAAGAACGGAAAAGGTTGCAGGTCCAATGAAGGATGTAAACTTGGTGATAGACAATACATTGGATAGCTTGAATCAGGCACGTACTGTCCGTCCGGAAGCTGGCTCCACCCGAAAAGGAGATAATCCGGTGCTGTTCTTGGTGGGTAATTCTACCATGCGTACCGGAACGTTGGGTAACGGTAATAACGGTCAGTGGGGATGGGGATATTATGCCCGTGAATATTTTGATGAAAATCAAATTACCGTAGAGAATCATGCTTTGGGGGGAACCAGTAGCCGTACGTTCTACAACCGTTTGTGGCCGGATGTGTTGAAAGGTATCCGTAAGGGCGACTGGGTAATCATTGAACTGGGACATAATGACAATGGCCCGTATGATAGCGGACGTGCCCGTGCTTCCATTCCGGGTATCGGTAAGGAAACTTTGGATGTGACCATCAAGGAAACCGGTGTACAGGAAACAGTCTATACGTTTGGTGAATACATGCGTAAATATATCCGTGACATCAAGGCAAAAGGTGCTTATCCCATATTGATGTCGCTTACTCCGCGTAATGCTTGGGAAGATGCCGACAGTACCATCATTACCCGTGTGAACAAAACATTTGGTTTGTGGTCCAAACAAGTGGCCAAGAAAGAAAGGATACCGTTTATCGACTTGAATGAAATTACCGCCCGGAAATTTGAAAAGTTCGGTAAGGAAAAGGTGAAGACCATGTTCTATTTGGACCGTATCCATACCAGTGCATTCGGTGCCCGTGTCAATGCCGAATCGGCAGTAGAAGGTATCCGTAACTGTAAGGGACTGAAGTTGGCGAAATACTTGAAACCGGTAGTGGAAGATACTCTGACCGGTGCATCCCGCAAGAAAGGTTGTCCGGTATTGTTTACCATTGGCGATAGTACAGTTAAGAACTCTGATAACGACGAAAACGGTATGTGGGGTTGGGGAAGTGTGATTCATGAACTTTTTGACTTGAACCGCATTACCGTAGAAAATCATGCAATGGCCGGACGTAGTGCCCGTACATTCTTGGATGAAGGCCGTTGGGACAAGGTGTATAATGCCTTGCAACCCGGTGATTTTGTGTTGATACAGTTCGGTCATAACGATTTGGGTGATATCAATGTAGGCAAGGCACGAGGTGAATTACGTGGTGCCGGTGATGAAAGTAAAGTTTTCCTAATGGAGAAAACGGGCAAATATCAAGTGATTTATACCTTCGGATGGTATCTCCGTAAGTTTATCCGCGATGCGCAGGAAAAAGGGGCCATCCCCATTGTGCTGAGTCATACTCCGCGGAATATGTGGGATAACGGTCAGATTATCCGTAACACCTCTTCGTTTGGTACATGGACAAAGGCGGCTGCCGATGCAACCGGTGCCTATTATGTGGATTTGAATAAGATAACAGCCGACAAACTTCAAGAAATGGGTTATGAGAAAGGATTGCGTTTAGTGGGAGAATATTTCAAGAAAGACCATACTCATACTTCGTTGAAGGGAGCCAGACTGAATGCCGAAAGCATAACCGAAGGGCTGAAAGCGGTAGAGTGCCCATTGGCCGGTTATTTGAAATAATCTAAAGCCTGTATAGCATGAGAAACATTTGGATGATAGTTTGCCTGTTGGCCGCTTGTATGGTCAAGGCAGAAAACGGAACGGTCTCTGGCTTGAATGTCAAGCAGTTTCATAAATACTGGAAAGTAGAATCTGAGTCTCCGGATTATAAAGTGTCCTTTAAAGGAGATACGGTAGAGATTCTTTCTCCCAAGGGACTGACTCTATGGAGAAAGGAAAAGATGAGTGGTAAGGTTACCATTGAATATGATGCTTGTGTGGTAGTGGAATCGGATAAGGACCGACTGAGTGACCTGAATTGTTTCTGGATGGCTTCCGACCCGAAATCGCCGGACAACCTGTGGAAAAGGGAAAAGTGGCGTAGTGGTATATTCTTGAACTGCTATTCGTTGCAACTTTATTATTTGGGTTATGGGGGTAACCATAACTCAACCACTCGTTTCCGTCGGTACGATGGAAATGAGGCGGGAGTTACCGATAAGAATATGCGCCCGGCCATTTTGAAGGAATATACCGATGAAGCCCATTTGTTGAAACCCAACAAGTGGTATCATATCAAGATTACCAATGAAAACAACCGGGTATGTTATTACATCGATGGAGAAAGATTGGTGGATTTCAGAGATGCCACTCCGTTGACCGAAGGATGGTTTGGATTCCGTACCACATTGTCGCGTACCCGTATTACCAACTTCCGCTATGAATATACGCCTTTGCATACGGCCGACATTCCGTTGCAATGGATTGGTGAAAAACCTGCGATGGACAAAGCGGTCAGTTGGGGAGTGCCTTTTGGAGAAGGCCAACTGAAGACGGAGTCTCCGTTACAGTTGATTACAGGAGAAGGTACAGAAATTGCAATCGATTCGTGGCCTTTGGCTTATTGGCCGGATGGAAGTGTAAAGTGGTGTGCTGTATCCGGTGTTATCCCTGGAGGAACAGAAAAGCTGACGTTGAAACAAAAAGCAAAGAAAGATGCCAAGCGTAAGGTGAAGACTTTGGATTGGGTGTCTGAAGACGAAAACCATATCCAAGTAGATGCCGGAGAGGTACAGGCATATCTTTCCCGTGAAGGGGAATACTTGATGGACAGCTTGTTCTATAGGGGGGTGAAGGTAGGAGAGAAATTACGCCTTGTTTGTCAGACACAGAGTGAACCGGCATTGGAGAATGTGCCTAATGTTACTTTTGCCAATTATACCAGTAAGTTGAAGAACGTAGCGGTAGAACGGGAAGGACAGGTACGGACTACACTGAAGATAGAAGGAACTCATATAGACCGGTCGGGTAGGGAATGGTTGCCGTTCGTTGTACGTCTTTATATATATAAAGGTAGCGGTGAAGTGAAGATGGTTCATAGCTTTGTATACGATGGCGACCAGGACAAGGACTTTATCCGTGCGTTGGGGATTCGGATGGATGTACCGATGCGCGAAGCGTTATACAATCGGCACGTAGCCTTTTCTTGTGAAGAAGGAGGCGTATGGAGTGAACCGGTTCAGCCTTTGGTGGGACGTAGGGTACTTTCTTTAGGACGAGGCAGACGTCCTTCGCCTGATTCTCCTTCTTTGCAACAGCAACAGATGGAAGGAGTGCGGATTCCCGATTATGAAGAGTTTGATGAAAAGAACCGTGCTTTGTTGGACAACTGGGCCTCTTGGGACAACTACCGTCTTTCGCAGTTGACCGCCGATGCCTATTCCATCCGTAAACGGGCAAACAGCGACAATCCTTGGATTGGTACCTTCTCAGGAAATCGCAGCAATGGTTATGTATTTGTGGGCGATGTTAGTGGCGGTATGGGACTCTGTATGCACGATTTCTGGCAATCCTATCCGTCTTCTTTGGAAATAACAGGTGCAAAGACATCGGTTGCCACCTTGACAGCCTGGTTATGGTCGCCAGATTCGGAACCGATGGATTTAAGGCATTATGATAATGTGGCACACGATTTGAATGCCAGTTATGAAGATGTACAGGAAGGTTTGAGTACTCCTTATGGTATTGCCCGGACCACTACCTTGACCTTCATTCCCCAACAAGGATACCAAGGAAAACAAGCGTTTGCTGCACAAGCGGCAGAATTCGATAAGGCTGGTTTGTTAATGGCAGCTCCGGCTTATTTGCATGAACAGCGTGCATTCGGAGTATGGAGTCTTCCCGACCGCAGTACTCCTTTCAGAGCAAAGGTAGAAGAACGTTTGGATGCCTATATCGATTTCTATCAGAAAGCCATTGAACAGCATAAGTGGTATGGTTTCTGGAATTACGGGGATGTAATGCATGCTTATGACCCGGTGCGTCATTCCTGGCGGTACGATATCGGTGGTTTTGCATGGGACAATACGGAACTGGCATCGAACATGTGGTTGTGGTATAACTTCCTCCGTACAGGGGATGCAGCAATCTGGCGGATGGCTGAAGCGATGACCCGCCATACGGCCGAAGTCGATGTGTACCACATCGGTCCGAATGCAGGTTTGGGTAGTCGTCATAATGTCAGCCATTGGGGATGTGGTGCAAAGGAAGCAAGAATCAGTCAGGCAGCCTGGAACCGTTTCTATTATTATCTGACTACCGATGAACGGTGTGGTGACTTGATGACAGAGGTGAAGGATTCCGAACAGAAACTCTATACACTCGACCCGATGCGTTTGGCGCAGCCCCGAAGCATGTATCCTTGTACAGCTCCGGCCCGTTTGCGTATCGGCCCGGACTGGTTGGCGTATGCCGGTAACTGGATGACCGAATGGGAACGTACCCGGAATACCGCTTATCGGGATAAGATTATAGCCGGTATGAAAAGTATTTGTGCACTGCCTAACCGTATCCTGACGGGTCCCACGGCTTTAGGATTTGATCCCGCTACCGGTATCATAACTTCTGAATGTGACCCCAAACTAATCAATTCCAACCATTTGATGACCATTATGGGAGGTTTTGAGGTGATGAACGAAATGATGGGAATGATTGAATTACCGGAATGGAAAGATGCATGGCTCGATTTGACTATGCGATATAACCAAAAGCGGTTCCGTATTTCACGTTTGGTAGGATACGCAGCTTACCATACACGTAATAACAAATTGGCTCAAGATGCATGGGAAGATTTGTTTAGACGTTTGGAAAGAGACCCGGCACCTCCATTTAAAATCAATAAGGTCTTGCCGCCCGAAGTTCCGTATCCTATAGACGAATGTACGAGCATCAGCACAAACGATGCAGCTCTATGGAGTTTGGACGCCATTTATATGCAGGAAGTGATTCCAATGGATTAGGAATACTATTTTGCTACAATTTTCCATGCATGTGTACGTTAATACATGGATGGATAATGGGAAGTGTTGTATCTTTGACGAAAAATTTGTAACATAAAAGAAATATCATGAAAAACAGAAGAAATTACTTGAACTTGGCGCTTTCATGCTGGATGGCTTTTGCCGGTATGACTTTGCAATCGTGTAAGGAGGCAGAACCGCAAATGCAGAAAGACAAATTGGATAGAGGAGTAGTAGCTGTACGCGAAACGGCTGAACATGTTTTTGTATCATGGAGATACTTGTCTTCCGACCCTCTGAATACTTCGTTCAATGTGTATCGGGATGGAGTGAAGATTGCAGAAGTGCCGGCCAACCAAGGAACCTTTTACAAGGATACTTATGCGGGTGCCGAAAAGGCGGTTTATGAAGTGAAGGCAGTGATCAATGGCAAGGAAAAGAAAACCGTGGCAGGAGTGTATACCTTACCCGAAAATGCTCCGCTTGGTTATTTGAATATTCCACTCGACCGTCCTCAACCGGTGGTTACTCCTGCTGGGGATACTTGTACATATAGTGCCAACGATGCCTCAATCGGCGATGTGGATGGTGACGGACAATACGAAGTCATCTTGAAATGGGATCCGTCCAATGCGCACGACAATGCACACGACGGTTATACCGGAAATGTATATTTCGATTGCTATCGGTTGACCGGTGAGAAACTGTGGCGCATCGATTTGGGAAAGAATATCCGTGCCGGTGCCCACTATACCCAGTTTATGGTGTACGACTTGGATGGTGATGGCTCTGCTGAAATCGTGATGAAGACATCCGATGGTACCGTTGACGGAACAGGAGTGGTCATTGGCGATGCTTTGGCCGACTATAGAGAACCGGGTGATACGGCGGCTTTGAAGGCCCGTATGCAACAAAGACGTCCGGATGCCCAAAGACAGATGCGGCCAAGAGATGGTAAGATGCCTCAAAGAAGACCACAGATGCGTCCACGGAATTGGAAACCGACACCTCCCAACCAAGGTCGTATCTTGACGGGTAATGAGTATCTCACTGTGTTCAACGGCCTCACCGGTAAGGCCATGCAGACCATCGACTATGTACCACAACGCGGTAACTTGGAAGATTGGGGAGATAACCGTGCCAACCGTAGCGACCGTTATTTGGCAGCGGTGGCCTATTTGGATGGTCTTCATCCCAGTGTCATTATGTGTAGAGGCTATTATACCCGTGCGGTGTTGGCTGCATTCGATTGGGATGGCAAGGAACTGAAGCAACGCTGGGTATTCGATACAGAGAATCCAGGCAATGAAGCCTATAGAGGTCAGGGTAATCATAACTTGCGTGTAGGTGATGTGGACGGTGACGGCTTTGACGAAATCGTTTACGGTCAATGCGCCATCGACCACGATGGTACAGGATTGTATTCTACGGGTATGAATCACGGCGATGCCATGCACCTGACCAAGTTCAGTCCTGATATGGAAGGTTTCCAGGTATGGGGATGCCATGAAAATAAGAAAGATGGAACCAGTTTCCGCGATGCAGCTACAGGTAAGGTCATTTTCCAGGTAAAGCGTGATAAGGATGTAGGCCGTTGTATGGCTGCCGATATTGATCCGAACAATCCGGGTGTGGAAATGTGGTCGTGGGAGACTGATGGTATCCGCAATATCAAAGGAGAAGTAATCAATCCGGAACTGAAAGGTTTCTCTGCCAATATGGGTCTTTGGTGGGACGGCGATTTGTTGCGCGAGTTATTGGATAGAAATGCAGTCAGCAAATATAATTGGGAAGCCGGCGAATGTAATGTGCTGAAGACTTTTGAAGGAACAGTATGGAACAATGGTACCAAGATGAATCCATGTCTGCAAGGCGATATCGTAGGCGACTGGCGCGAAGAAGTCATTTATCGTACGGCAGACAATTCGGCCATCCGTCTGTATGTGTCTACCATTCCTACCGACTATCGTTTCCATACATTCTTGGAAGACCCGGTATACCGCATCAGTATAGTTACACAGAATGTAGCTTATAACCAACCTACCCAGCCGGGCTTCTATTTCGGTGCCGATTTGAAGGAAGGTGTGTTCAGAGGATATGAATTTAAATAAGAACAGATAACATGAAGAAATTAGGATTATTAGGTATGATGGGGGTGATGATGTTTGCATCATGTGCTCCCGTAGCAGAGAAGACAGAAGAAATAAACGATTCCAATACTCCGTTACACTTGTTGCAGCCGGATTATCAGAATCCGTACGGTGTTCCCTCGGTTGAAGCCGTTAAAGCCGATATGGATAGGGTACTTCACTATTTGGAAGGTTGTACTCCTACTCGGGTGGTGAACAAGAATACCGGTGAAGAAATTACCGATTATACAAAGATTGACGCTGAATCGCAATTGGAACGGGGTACTTTCCGTTTGGCCAGTTATGAATGGGGGGTAACCTATTCGGCCATGTTGGCTGCTGCCGAAGCTACCGGTGACGAAGCCTATCTGAAATATGTGACCGATCGTTTCAAGTTCTTGTCCGAAGTGGCACCTCATTTCCGTAAGGTGATGGAAGAAGGAGGTAAGTTGGATGGACAGATGAGACAAATACTGAACCCTGGTGCGTTGGATGATGCCGGTGCGGTATGTGCGGCTATGATTAAGACACAGATGAAAGATCGTTCCTTCGATTTTAATGAGTTGATTCAGAACTATATGGACTTCATCTTGAATAAGGAATATCGTTTGGCCGATGGTACTTTTGCCCGTACCCGTCCGTTGTACAATACCTTGTGGCTGGACGATATGTTCATGGGTATTCCTCCGGTTGCCTGGTATTCCTGCATTGCCGGTGATGACCAGAAGAAGTATCAGGATGAGGCTGTAAAACAAGTGCTTCAGTTTGCTGAACGCATGTGGGTACCCGAAAAGAACCTTTTCCGCCACGGTTGGGTAGAAGAAATGAAAGACCATCCGGCTTTCCATTGGGGACGTGCCAACGGTTGGGCTTTGCTCACCATGTGTGAAGTATTGGATGTATTGCCCGAAACTCATCCGCAAAGAGCCAAGATTATGGATTTGTTCTGTGCACATGTAAGAGGCTTGGCTGCTTGTCAGAGTGGCGAAGGTTTGTGGCACCAGTTGCTCGACCGCAATGATTCTTATCTGGAAACTTCGGCTACTGCCATTTATGTATATTGTATGGCTCATGCCATCAATAAGGGATGGATCGATGCATTGGCATACGGTCCTGTGGTAACCTTGGCTTGGAATGCCATTACTACCCAAATCAATGAAAAGGGACAGGTAGAAGGAACTTGCGTAGGAACCGGTATGGCATTCGACCCTGCCTTCTATTACTATCGTCCGGTGAATGTGGCTGCTGCCCACGGCTATGGTCCGGTTATTTGGGCGGGTGCCGAAATGATTAACTTGTTGAAGAAGCAATATCCGAAGATGAATGACAGTGCCGTTCAGTTCTATTCTACAGAACAGAAGACCAACGCGCCAATTTTCCATGAAAAGAGATGATTTATTAACCTTATTAATATAGAATATCATGAAACGTGAAGCATTTAAGATGTTCTTGAAGCCAGGCTTCGAGAAAGAATATGAAAAGAGACATGCAGCCATTTGGCCGGAATTGAAGAAGATGTTGACAGATGGTGGTGTATACGACTATTCCATCTATTGGGACAAGGATACCAATATTCTGTTCGCTTGTCAAAAGACCAAGGGTGAAGGTTCTTCACAGGATATGGGAGACAATCCGATTGTACAGAAATGGTGGGATTACATGGCCGATATCATGGAAGTGAATCCGGACAATTCACCGGTAACCATTCCACTTCCGGAAGTGTTCCACATGGACTAATGATAGAGAAAGTAGGTTGAAATACACCTACTTCTCTCATGAAAGTGTTTCGTTAATGTATTTGAAGCTGTGTCATAAATGTATTTTAGGCACGGATTACACGGATTAACACGGTTTTTAGTGTATGTTTACATTAAATTTATCCGTGCAATCCGTGAAATCCGTGCCTAAAAAATAAGTGTGAATTAAATCAATAAAGTAAAGGTTAATGAAGAAAATCGTCAAGATGTGGCTGGCCTTGTTGTTGGGTGGCAACATGGCTATGGCTCAGACAACAGAGACAATGTATTTGTCGGGTAGAGGAACGGACGATGCCGTAATGTGGGATTTCTATTGTACCGACGGACGGCAGAGCGGCGAGTGGAAGCAGATTCCGGTTCCTTCAAATTGGGAGTTTCATGGTTTCGGACAGTTTACATACGGAGAATATGCCGATCCCAAAGACCGGTTGAACGAAAGCGGTCTTTACAAATATCGTTTCCAAGTACCGGCCGATTGGAAAAAATGTAAGGTGAACATCGTATTCGATGGTTCGATGACCGATACCGAAGTGAAGATAAACGGTCGGTCTGCCGGCCCCATGCATCAGGGAGCATTTTACCGTTTCCGTTATGACATCAGCCGGTTACTGAAGTTCGGTGAAGAAAATCTCTTGGAAGTAACTGTACATAAAGCCTCGTCAAACCCAACGGTGGAAGATGCCGAACGTATCGCAGACTTCTGGGTCTTTGGTGGAATATTCCGTCCGGTGTGGCTCGAAGCCTTGCCCCAAAAACATATCGAACGTGTGGCTGTCAATGCTCAGGCTGATGGTAACTTTTGTATGGATGTGTTTTTAGGAAAGAAAGTGAATCGGGGGGAATTGGTAGCCCAGGTCAAGACCATGGATGGACGTAATTATGGCGAGCCTATGCGTATGTCTGTGCACAAGCAGGACTCTTTACGTTTGGGAGCTACATTTGCTTCGCCTGCACTTTGGTCATCGGAATTCCCCAATCGTTATCAGGTAGAAGTGGCTTTGTGGGAAAACGGAACGTTACAACATAGCCTGACTGAAAAATTCGGTTTCCGTACGGCTGAGCTCCGACCTGGTGACGGATTTTATGTAAACGGAGAAAAAATACGTTTTAAGGGAGTAAATCGTCATTGTCATTGGCCTACATCGGGTAGAGCAACCAATGCCGGCATTAGCTTGAATGATGCCTTGCTGATAAAGGAAATGAATATGAATGCTGTACGCATGTCACACTATCCGCCCGACAAGCACTTTTTGGAAATTTGCGATTCATTGGGACTTTACGTTATCGATGAACTGACTGCCTGGCAATACCCACCTTACGATACGGAAGTGGGACGGAAGCTGGTACGCGAAATGATTATCCGTGATGTGAATCATCCTTGCGTGGTGATGTGGGGAAATGGAAATGAAGGTGGCTTTAATTTTGAATTGCTTCCCGACTATGCCCGTTACGATATCCAACAACGCAAGGTTATACACCCTTGGCTGGAAGAGAAGGATGTCAATACTCACCACTACATTCCTTATGGAGTGGGTACCAACTTTTTCTTTGAAGACAAGAAAGTATTCTTCCCCACCGAGTTCATGCATGGGTTGTACGATGGAGGACACGGTGCCGGATTGGATGATTTCTGGAATTTGATGCTTGACCGGCCACTCTGTGCGGGTGGGTTCTTATGGGACTTGGCCGATCAAGGTGTGGTACGAAATGACAGGAATAACGAGATGGATACCGACGGAAATCATGGAGCCGACGGCATATTAGGTCCCTATCGTGAAAAAGAAGGCAGTTTCTATACCATCAAGGAAATTTGGTCTCCCATCTATTTGGAGGGAATGGACTATTTGCCATTGACATTCGATGGACGCATAAAGGTCGAGAACCGCTATCATTTTGCCAATCTTGACCAATGCCGGTTTACGGCTGAATGGGTAAAGTGGAATTATTTGACAGGTCAGACCAAGGTACAACCGACTGTGGTTGAAGTTCCTTCTGTGGAGCCGGGATTGACTGGTTATCTAAGAATTAAACTGACCGAAGGTTGGAAAGGTTACGACATGTTGCGCCTGAAAGCCACCGACTGGCATGGAAAAGAAATCTATACTTGGACAAGAACCATTACACCGGCTGAAGAATATGCCGGAAGGCTGGTCGACAAGCAGGAAGAAGCGCTTCCTGAATGTATAGTAAACGACAACGAAATGACTTACGTTAAAGGAAAGACCAAATTGGTGGTCGACAAGCAAAAGGGAATCATCAGCCGTATTGAAGTGGATGGACAGGTATTGCCACTGACCGGAGGACCCAGATTTACCGTGGGTGAACTTGAAGTGTCAACGATGGATTTCGACGGAAACAAAGGACAGGTAACTTTTGGTTTTAAAAAGAAAGGAAGCAAGCGGCAGGCAAGAAACTCTATCAGCATAGCCTTGTTGCCATCGGAATGGGTGAAGATTGATTACACTTTTGATGTGGGCGGACATTATCCTCACGTAGGGGTTACGTTCGACTTCCCCGAAGAAACGGTGAAAAGTGTGAAGTGGTTGGGCAATGGTCCTTACCGTGTGTGGAAAAACCGAATGAAGGGGGTAACCTTCGGACTTTGGGAAAAGGACTACAACAATACGCTTACCGGTGAGTCGTGGGATTATCCTGAATTCAAGGGATTCCATTCCAAACTCTATGCTGCCGACCTCAGTACTACACTCGGTACTTTGAGAATTGTGGCCGAAGAAGAAGACCTCTTCCTGCATCTCTTTACTCCGGGCAAGCAGGCACAACGCAACAATGACAATACATTGGGGGTATTCCCTGACGGGCAATTGTCTGTGCTGAACGCCATCAGTCCGGTAGGAACCAAGTTTAAGGATGCCCGTGAATTAGGACCGCAGAGCCAGCCTAATCAAGTGATAAGCTCCGGTCATGCCGACCCGATTTCAGGATGTTTCTATCTGAAGTTTGAGCCGAAGAAATAATAAAACTCCTTATTTTTTGTCATCCTGAGGAACGAAGTGACGAAGGATCTGAGTACATAAACGTAGATGTAATCAGCACCTTTACTTCGCTCAGGATGACAAATTTGTGCTTATTCCCTTTTTTGTATGAAGATTTTTATTACCTTTGCCTATCCTTAATCTATAGACTAAAGAATGAACAGAATAATTACCTTCATAATAGCTGCCTTTTGTTTGCTGGCGTGTCTGCCGGTGCAGGCTTTCATAGAGATTCAATCCCGACAATTGACTACCGGAGATGGTGTTGCAAACAATTCCATCCGGAATATGTATCAGGACAGTAAAGGTTTCATTTGGATGTCTACTTTGAACGGTCTCAGCCGTTATGATGGAAGTTCGTTCGTCTCTTTCCATCCGGAACCGGGGAAACTCTCTTTGTCCGACCATCGGGTGGCTGTCTTATCCGAAGACCGTAACGGTTTCTTGTGGATTTCCACTACTCCCAATCTCTTCAGTTGTTATGATTTGAAGCACGACTGTTTTGTGGATTTTACCGGTTGTGGAGAATACAATGAGTATTACAAAGAGTGTTTGGAAGTATCCGATGGCAGCATCTGGTTATGGCACGATGGCAATGGTTGCAGAAGGGTGACTTATCGGGACGGAGTGTTCTCGTCGGAAGTGTATAAAGTGGAAAAGGGCAATTTGCCGACCAATCGGGTAGTCTATATTTACGAAGACTCGCAACATCGCATTTGGGCAGGCACTTCGAAGGGAATAGCCCAATTGGAAGGCGATAAGTTTGTGATGCGTGAAGGCGGACACGATGCATTCCTTAGCATGGAATACGAGGGGAAAGTGTTCTTCTTGTCGGGCAAAGGCCGTATTTATTATGCACAAGCGAAAGACTCGTTGCAATTGGTAGGCGAGGCTTATAAGAATTTCAGTGCTTCCAGATCCTATGGCTCTTTCGCCTTGAAGAATGAATGGTATATCTTTACCAACGAAGGCGGCTTTATATTCAATATGGATACTCACCGGCTTACTAAAAGTAAGGATTTGGATATAAAGAAAGGATTGGTGGTAGAGGACAATAAAGGTAATTATTGGATTCATAACCAAACAGGGAAAGTATGGTATGTAGATGCCGGTACAGGAAAAATCAAGTCCTTCCAGTTGATGCCCGATGAATTGGTGTCGTATATCGACGGGGAGCGTTACCACATAGTGCATGATACCCGGGACATCATTTGGATTTCCACCTACGGAAACGGACTTTTCGCCTATGACTTGAAAACCGAGGAATTGCAACATTTCAAGGCCAATGTGGATGGGTTCAGTCACATCAGCTCCAATTATTTGCAATTTGTAATGGAAGACCGTGCCGGAGGCATTTGGGTGAGTTCGGAATATGCCGGCATCTCCCATTTGTCGGTATTGAACGAGGGGGCTGTCCGTATTTTCCCCGAAGACGAAACGCTGTCCGACCGTTCTAATGCTGTCCGGATGATTTCGAGGATGGATAATGGAGACATTTGGGTCGGTACCCGACAAGGAGGGATGTATATATACGACTCCAATTTGAAACCAAAAGGAAAGAAACAATACTTCCAGTCGAATATCTATGCCGTACAGGAAGACAATGAAGGAAATGTATGGTACGGTACCCGTGGTAAAGGAGTCCGGGTAAACAACAAGTGGTATACCTATAATTTCAAGGATTCCACCAGTTTGGCCAACGATAATATTTTTGCCATGTTCAAGGATAGCAAAGGACGCATTTGGGTGGGTACCTTTGGCGGAGGATTGAATTTGGCGGTCAAGCAGGGCGATGGATATATCTTCCGTCATTTCTTGAACAAGAATTATAGCCAGCGCTTGGTGCGGGTGATTACCGAAGACCGTAACGGATGGATGTGGGTTGGTACCAGCGATGGAGTCCATATATTCCATCCCGATTCCTTGATAGCCCATCCCGATGACTATATCGTATATAATTACAACAACCGGAAACTGAACAGTAGTGAAATCAAGTGCATTACCGAAGATTCCCAAGGCCGTATGTGGATAGGAACTACCGGTGCCGGTTTTGCCATGTGTACTCCTACAGGGAATTATGCCGATTTGACTTTCACTCATTACGATACCAAGGACGGTTTGGTAAACAATATGGTGCAGTCGGTGATAGAAGACAAGCAGGGCTATTTTTGGATAGCGACCGAATATGGTATTTCCCGTTTCAGCCCCGATAACCGTACATTCGAGAATTACTTTTTCTCTACCTATGCATTGGGGAATGTCTATAGCGAAAATAGCGGATGTGTAGGAAACAATGGAAACCTTTTGTTCGGCTCCAACCACGGTTTGGTGGTCATTACCCCCGAAGAAATAAAAAGTGTATCTTCGGTAGTCCCTCAGGTCGCTTTTACCGATTTGAAGGTAAACGGTATATCCATGCATCCGGGCGATGTGGATTCGCGTCTGGAACGTTCCTTGGTATATTCGGATGCGGTAGAACTGGAACATTTCCAAAACTCGTTTGTCATCGACTTCTCTATTTTTGACTATTCGGAAGGAAATGAAACAACGTATACTTATAAGTTGGACAATTACGACAAGGAATGGAGTAACCCTTCTCCCTTGAACTTTGCCGCCTATAAGAATCTGCAGTCCGGTACGTATAGGTTACGGGTAAAGGCTTGTAACGGTGCAGGTATTTGGGGCGACCAGGAAGCGGTACTGAAGATTGTGGTGAATCCGCCTTTCTGGAAAACCACGTGGGCCTTCCTGCTTTATGCCCTTTTGCTTTCTGTTATTCTTTACATCGCCTACGGACTGGCACGGAACTTTACCCGTTTGCGTAACCGCATTCAAGTGGAAAAACAGCTGACGGAATATAAATTGGTGTTCTTTACCAATATCTCCCACGAATTCCGCACACCGCTTACCCTCATTCAGGGAGCCTTGGAGAAGATTCAGCATGGAGGAAAAGTACCCAAGGAAATGACTTATTCCTTGAAGGTGATGGAGAAAAGTACCCAACGTATGCTTCGCCTGATTAACCAATTGTTGGAATTCCGCAAGATGCAGAACAACAAGTTGGCCCTTTCATTGGAAGAAACCGATGTGGTAGCTTTCTTGTACGAAATATTCTTGAGTTTCAACGATGCGTCTGAATCCAAGCACATGGATTTCCGTTTTGTACCTTCGGTTGCTTCTTATAAGATGTTTATCGACAAAGGAAATTTGGATAAGGTAACGTACAACCTCATTTCCAATGCCTTCAAATATACTCCCAGTAACGGAAAGATAACCTTTACGGTAACGGTGGACGAAGCCGGTAAGAAACTCATCATTTCGGTGGCCGATACCGGAGTGGGCATTCCGAAAGAAAAGCGCGATGAATTGTTCAAACGTTTCATGCAGAGCAGTTTTTCGGGAAGCAGTGTAGGGGTAGGCTTGCATCTGACGCACGAGTTGGTAAATGTGCATAAAGGTACCATTGAATATAAGGAAAACGATGGAGGCGGCTCTGTCTTTACCGTTACTTTACCTACCGATGCCTCGGTTTACGAAGAAAAGGATTTCCTGATTCCGCATAATGTGTTGTTGGAAGAAGAAAACCGTCCGGCTTTCGAGAAAGAAGTGGAAGACAAAATATCCCATCTGGCGGTTCCCTTGAACAAACGTAAGGTGCTTATTATAGAAGACGATAACGATGTGCGCGACTTCTTGAAGGCAGAAATAAGCCATTACTTTGAAGTGGAGGCTGCTGCCGATGGAAAATCGGGATTGGAAAAGGCGAAAGAATACGATGCCGATTTGATTATCTGCGATGTATTGATGCCGGGCATGACGGGATTTGAAGTGACCCGCCAACTGAAGAATGATTTCAACACCAGTCATATCCCCATCATCTTGCTTACGGCCATGAACTCCGCCGAGAGCCATTTGGAAGGGGTGGAGAGTGGGGCAGATGCCTATATCACCAAGCCTTTCAGTCCCAAGCTGTTGTTGGCCCGTGCCATTAAATTGATAGAACAACGCGAAAAGTTGCGCAAGAAATTCTCCAACGAACCGAACATGGCACGTCCCACCATCTGTACCTCGGAAAAGGACAAGGAGTTTGTCGACCAACTGACGGAAATTTTGGAAAGAGAATTGAGCAATCCTAATTTCTCGGTCGATGAGTTTGCGGGTATGATGAATTTCGGCCGTACCGTATTCTATCGCAAGGTGCGTGGTGTAACCGGCTATTCGCCCAACGAATACATCCGCATTATGCGTATGAAGAAAGCTGCCGAGCTCTTGAAGGAAAATAAACATTCCGTGTCCGAGGTAGCCTATCTGGTAGGTATCAGTGACCCCTTCTACTTCAGTAAATGTTTCAAGAAGCAGTTTGGAATATCTCCAACGGACTTCATGAAGTCACCCGAAGGGGAAGAAGAGGAATAGTTGTCATAGTCCCTTCAAATATGCAAAAGTGAATGCTTTCAGGCAATAAAAATACAAAAACCACCGATTTTGTTTCTTATAGGAAATAAAATTGTATATTTGCATCCAAATAACAACTTATAGGTATGCTACCAATCACAAGACAGCTTTATGCAGACAAAGTGGATGCATGGATAGGCAAAGGACAAATCATAGTGCTTACCGGGCAACGAAGAGTGGGTAAGAGCTATATACTTAAGGATTTTGTGGAGCGGCACAAGGCTGAACCACAAACAAACTTCATTTATATAAACAAGGAACGAAAAAAGTTTGATGCCATCAAAAATCATGAGCAGTTAAATGCATATATTGATGAGCATTGGGTAGACGATGTGCATAACTTCATACTCATAGATGAGGTGCAGGAAATTGAAGGGTGGGAAAAGAGTGTACGAAGCTATCGCTTGGAAGACGATACCGACATCATTATTACAGGCAGTAACTCAAAGATGCTGTCGAGCGAACTAAGTACATTGATAGGTGGACGGTATCAAGAAATCTGTATACAATCGCTCAGCTATCTGGAGTTTATCCGGTTCCATGGTTTGAATGAAGATGATGATGCTTTATGGAAGTACATCAACTATGGAGGATTGCCCGGCTTGATGCAGATTGGACTTGATGATGAAGACCTGGTGTGGGACTACATCAAGAGCGTATTCCATACGGTGATGCTGAAAGATATTGTAGAAAGGAACAGCATACGTAACGTGGCATTCCTTAATGTGTTATTGCGCTATTTTGCAGATACTGTTGGCAAGCTTAGTTCGTTGAACAATATTAGTAAGTTTATGAAATCGCAGGGGCAGGATATTTCTGTCAAGTCAATATCCTCATATCTTGCTTATTTCAAGGATGCTTACCTGCTTTCATCGGTGGACAGATATGACATACACGGAAAGAAATTATTGGAATCGAATGAGAAACTCTATTTTGGTGATATCGGTCTCCGTAATTTGATAGCTGGTGGAGAAAGGGAAGGTGACATCGAGAAAATTATAGAAAATATTGTTTATCAGCAATTGCTGCGGATGGGATATGCTGTAAATGTCGGTCAGTTGAGAGCCGGTGAAGTGGATTTCGTGTGTACTCAATCCAATAAGCGCATATATGTGCAAGTAGCTTATCTGATAGCATCACCTGAAACCGAAGAGAGAGAATTCGGCTGTTTGGCCAATATAAAGGACAACTATCCCAAATATGTTATTTCCATGAATCCTCTTGTCAAGAGAAGCGATAGGGGAGGCATTATTCACATAGGTCTTCGTGAATTCCTGAACAACGGTTTTTGATGTGAAATCAAATTATTCGATTATTATAAACCGCCGTTTTCTTCACCGGAAAACGGCGGTTTCTTCATAGGGAAACGGCGGTTTATAAAATTCCTCTTGTCATGCAGAGGAATACTCCTTTCCTTCTTATTCTGAGGAACACTCCTTTCTTGTCACACTTGTCACCCTTTTGTTCAGAAGTAGAATACCCACATGGATTGCAGCCCCATGGGAGGCGGTACAGTTAACAAATGATGCCGTCAGGTAACATTTGGTACCGTCATCCAAAAGAGTAAAAATGGTAATGATGAACGGTATTGTGCAGCAATGTTTATAAGTATATGTGGGCGACGTGTACGTTTTCCCATGGGTTTTGTACGTTTTTCTATTGTTTCTTTGTCATTTTATGCCGAAATTTGCTACACTTTAATCTAAAATCAATTGACATGAAAGCAAAAAAACTAATTGTAACCTGTTTGTCCCTTATGTTTATGGGGATAGGAATAATTCAAGCACAACCTAAATTATTTGTAGGCCCTAACCAACCGTTAGGCGAAGGAAAAGGGATTCACCCCGGTAGAGTAGTGTGGGTACATAGTCCCGGTGTGGCCAAATGGGATTTGGAAACAGGACTTCTTTTCTTGATTGACGGTACATACGGCTCACGTGACGTAAACGGAAAGCCGCAACCCAAGTGGCAGAAACCTCCTTTCAATAATGATTGGTGCTGCTCTATCATTGTGTCGCAAGACGGAGTGGCATGCGATGCTGTAGGCCTGGATATGCTGGTAGGCGAATGGCCGGAGTTCCGTAACTTCAATTATTGTGATGAATACTTGCGCGAGGCGGCTACTATTCCTAATCCGGTAAGTGGTACAACCTATGACCCGGAACGCGACGGTACCCCTCTGACAGCTCCATTGGGCTTGATGGAACATTGGAACAATGCACAAGAACGGAAATACACCAAACTCGATTTGATTTATCGGTTGATTAAATAATCTTTCTCTTGATATACCATGAAAACATATCTGAAACTTATTATTGCTTTTCTTGGATGCCAGATGGGTTTGCTCGTCCGGGGGCAAGAAACGGAACGCTTGTACTTGTCGGGTACGGGGTCCGATAATACAAAAACATGGGAATTTCGTTGTAGTGATGGGATGAACTCCGGCAAATGGGGAAAGATAGAAGTACCCTCGTGCTGGGAACTTCAAGGCTATGGAGAA
>CAZFDP010000011.1:0-19699 GCA_964518185.1 uncultured Phocaeicola sp.
GAGCTTGATATTGTGAGTCAATGAGTTATGGCTTTCTGATTTTTTTGAAGGATGTTTTTGACAAGTATTGTTTGTTTCAATCCGTTCAATCCATTTATTCCAAAAATATTGCCATAAATTTGGAATACGTGAGAAAATCACTAATTTTTGCCGATGAAATTAAAAGTTAATTAGCAGATGTCATTACACCTGAGAATTATTTGCAGTTCTTGATATGAGTTTGACGATTCTGACAATCTATTCTTGTTCCCTTATTTGATTTCCGACGAGCGATGTCTCTTGAAATAAGCTCTTCGCCCCAAGATAAAAGCGACTTCCGTTAACGGTTTTTCCTCCATATAATACAAGGTAAGCAAAGTGCGTTCGTCGGCATTCAGCTTTTGCATGGCACGGGACAATTGCCTGAGCCGTTCTTTTCCATCGTAATAACCTTATTTCATTCAGATGGAGGCCGGATGTCTACAGGATAACATCTTTTAAGTATTTCTGTCCCATAAATACGTATTTTTACATCGTTATCAGATGGTTAAATTACCTAAAGAAGGGTATTGAGTCGACTGGATTTTTGCTCTACATTTGCAGCGAAAAAAATAGAGCTAAAAAAGGATGAGAAGAATTCTTTGTGTGTATATATATCTGACATCGATTCTAACCGTCGTTTGGGCGCAAAAAACGCAATACTCGCTCGAAGGAAAAATTGCGGATGCAGTAACCGGAGAACCGGTTGCCGGAGCGACAATCGTCATAGGTGACATGGAGTTATGGGCGGTTTCGGATAACGAAGGAAATTTTATCATACCATCCGTTGACAAACCGGTAATAACTATGATGGTTTCAAGTTTGGGATATGTAAAAGAGAAACTGACCGTCAAACTCGCTAAAGGACATAACAGGATTTCTATCGGGCTGAAGGAGAATAATCTCTCGATTGACGAAATTGTTGTCACTGCACAAAAACGTTCCGAGACGCAAAGCACCTCTTACGTGCTGGACCGTAATGTCCTTGACCATTCACAAATGGTAAATATAAGCCAGATTGGCACATTATTACCCGGAGGCAAGACGGTGGGTGACCAAAACTTGGCATCAAACTCCAACCGTATCGCCCTTCATGCCGGGAGTGCAAGCGAAATGGGAAACGCTTCTTTCGGTACTGCCATCGACATTGATGGTATGCGTCTGGAAAACAATGCCAACTTTAGCGAAACCAAAGGTGCGGATTTGCGTAATGTAGGTGTATCCAATATCGAATCGATAGAAGTCGTTACCGGAATACCCTCGGTAGAGCATGGTGACTTGTCGAACGGTATCGTGAAAATCAATACCCGCAAAGGGAAGACACCCTTTATGGTAGAAATGATGACCGAACCAAAGACCAAGCAAATAGCACTGAGTAAAGGATGGGTTATCGGAAAAAAGGCGACTCTTAACCTGAACTTGGAACGTACCAAGTCGGTCTCCAATTTGGCATCGCCCTATACCTCATACGACCGCAATAACCTGAACGTGACATATTCCAATACATTCAGGGACAAGAAAAACAAACCATTGAAGTTGTTGGCTTCTTTAGCCGGAAATATCGGGGGGTACAACTCGGAGGCCGATCCCGATGAATTTCAAGATACCTATACCAAAACACGCGACTATACCGTGCGAGGCAATATCAAGTTGGACTACCTGCTCGACAAGAGTTGGATTACCAATCTTTCACTGCAAGCATCCATGTCGTACAGTGACAAATTGACAAAAAACAACAGCAATAAGAATAGTGCATCTACTCAACCCTACATCCACTCTACTGAAACCGGTTATTATGTGGGACAATTATACGAAGAGAATCCGTCGGCAGAGATAATTCTCGGTCCTACCGGTTATTGGTATCTGTTGTCGTATACAGATTCCAAGCCGCTGACCTATTCATTCAAAGGAAAAGCCGATTGGACCAAACGTTGGGGAGAAATATACAATCGTTTGATGGTGGGCGTGGAATGGAATGGCAGCGGTAATTTGGGACGAGGAAACTATTATGATGACATGCGTTATGCTCCTACATGGCGTGAATACAGGTATGACCGACTTCCATTCATGAATAATGTCGCTCTTTTTGCCGAGAACAAGTTATCCGTTCCTACAGGTGAACATTCTTCTTTGCATCTGACATTGGGATTACGTAATGACATGACACTCATTTCGCAATCGGAATACGGTACAGTTTCCAATTTGTCACCTCGCATCAATGCCAAATATTCTTTTTTCGAAGGTACAAAATCGGATGTAGTCAGCAATGTCAGTATTTATGGAGGTTGGGGGAAATCGGTGAAACAGCCATCGTTCTCCATACTTTATCCGTCTCCTTCGTACAGTGACAAACTCGCTTTCGCTCCCGGAACAACCGCCGACGGAACCACGTTTTATGCCTATTATACGCAACCAACCACGTCACGGTATAATCCCGATTTGAAATGGCAATATGTACACCAATACGAGATTGGGGCGGAAACGACGATATGGGGTACAAAAATGTCGGTGTCTTTTTTCCGCAACAAAACTTTCAATCCTTACATGAGTCGTACTCTCTATACCCCCTATACTTACAAGTTCACCTCCCAAAGTGATATTGAAACCGGTTGTACCATTCCTTTGGAGAACCGTCGATATACCATCGACCGCCATACAGGCATCGTAACAGTAATCGACCGTACCGGGGTACAGACGCCTCAAGCATTAAGCTACAAGGAAAAGAACACCTTTGTGTCCCAATCTGAATATACCAACGGCAGTCCCTTGACCCGTCAAGGCATTGATTTTGTCTTGGATTTCCCACAGATACGTTCACTTCGTACCCAAGTGCGCCTTGACGGTAATTATTATCGATACAAGGGACTTAATACAACGTTGGTTTCTTCCATCGGTTCGGCTTCTGCTTCCATGGACGGTTCACCTTATAAATATATAGGACATTACACCGGTACCGGTTCTGTAAGCAACGGCTCCATCGAAAAGTCGGCAAATCTGAATGCCACCATCGTTACTCACATCCCAAAGGTACGTATGATTTTTTCGGTACGCATCGAGTCCTCACTCTACAGCTATAAACAAAACTTGAGTGAATATGGTGACGGTTTGCCGCGCGGCTATCTGCTTGAGAATGCCGGTGATTATGCAGGAATTTCCACCAATCTGTATAACAAAAATTCTCATGTAGCGGTTTACCCGGAGTACTATTCCACTTGGGAAGACCCGAATACGCTGATTCCTTTTGGTGAAAAACTGCTTTGGGCCAAACAGTATGACCCGGAACTTTATCAGGACCTTGCCAAGCTGGTTGTGAAAAGCAATACGAATTACTATTTCAATGAGAACCGTATCACAGCTTGCTGGGCGGCAAACTTCAATCTGACCAAAGAAATAGGCCGTTTTCTCACCATCTCGTTTTATGCCCGTAATTTCTTCTACCAAATGGGTAAGGTGAAATCATCGCAGACCGGGCTGGAATCCTCCCTTTTCGACAGCGGTTATATACCTAAGTTCTACTATGGTTTGTCTGTCAGATTGAAAATCAACTAATGAAAGAAATAATATTAACAATAAAAATGAAACAAAAAATGAGAAAATTTTTATCAATGATTGCTTGTGCTGTCTTCAGCTTCTGCATGACGGCATGTTCTGATGACGAAGAAGGTATCCGTATCTACGAAGTAGCGGTTCAGCTGATGTATCCTTCCGACAGCGAATTGTCGGCCATAGAAGGTATTGAAGTGAAAATGACGAATGAAGACGGTACGGCCATTACGGCACAAACCGATGCAACCGGTAATGCTTTGTTTGAATTGACCGAAGGTATTTATCAAGTTACAGCGACCGACCGTCGGGCATTGGAAGGATATACCTATACATTCAACGGTCAACAATCGAATATTGTTGTGGCAGGAAACACTTACGTGGAAGGAATGACCGTCAACCTGTCGTTGGTAGCAGCTAAAGCCGGTCAGATTATTCTGAAGGAAGTATACGTAGGCGGTTGTCCGAAAGATGACGGTTCCGGAAACTATCAATTCGACAAATATGTAGTTATCTACAATAATTCGGAAGTGGAAGCGAATATCAAGAACTTCTGTATCTCCAATGCCGGTCCATACAATGCCAATGCCGGTATCAACAACTATGTAGATGGCAGACTTGTTTATGACAATGAAGATTATACTCCGGCACATGCCTATTTGTTCTATATGCAGCATAACTTGGTGCTTGCTCCTTATACATCGGCCACTATCGTATTGTGCGGTGCTATCAACCACACCAATACCTATACAAATTCCGTTGACTTGAGCCATGCGGACTATGTATGTTACGATGAGGAAGATTTTTGGAACACTAGCTATCATCCCAGTCCGTCAGCCGATATCCCAACCTCCAATTACCTGCTTGCTTCCAAATACTGTCTGGCGAATCAGAATGCAACAGCATGGAGCATGGTGGGACCGGCTCTCTTCATATTCTCGACCGGCGACAATGACCCCAACGAATGGGCACAAAATACCGGCAACCGTTATTATATGCCGGGCAAGGAAAACAATGCCGTTTATGCCGGAGCAAAGATTCCAAACGAATGGATATTGGATGCTATAGATATTTGGGGAGCAGATTATGTAGATACTTCATTGCCACGCTTCACTGCTTCGTTGGAAGCCGGTCGTGCTATCATGACCAATAAGCAAGGTTACTCTATCTATCGTAATGTAGATAAAGAAGCAACCGAAGCTCTTGCGGAGAATGAAGGCAAACTTGTGTATGGCTATTCTTTGGGTACGACTGATTATCAAGGTGCTACTTCTACCGACCCTTCCGGTATTGATGCCGAGGCATCTATCAAGAATGGTGCACGCATTGTATATCAGGATACGAATAATTCTACCAATGATTTTCACCAGCGAGCTAAAGCAAGTTTGAAGAACTAACCAACACGAATTGTATGTCTTTCCGAAAATATATCATCACTTATATCATTACAGGCGGGGTCTTTAGCTCCGCCTTAATGGCTCAAACGTCTACAGACCCAAGTTGGTTGCGCATGGACGATGTTAAATTGACGGAAGGCTGGTTGAATGCGGAAAATGCTGCGGGATTGGTTCGATTCGACGGGAGGCAAATTTCCAATGCATTTCTATATGTATCGGGGGAGAGCGGTGATATGCGGAACTGCAATGATGCCAAGACGTTCGGAGAGTTTGGCGTAAAAGCGAGGTCTTATTACCGTTTGTCGGAGAATGTAGTGTTGAATGGTGAAATCAGTTACCGTAACTTTACGGGTAAAGAGATGTGTAACTCTTATTTCATTGATCCCGGTCATGCTCCATTTGATTTGATTGAATATACCACAGAAAATGCCGGTGAGAAGAATTTGGAAGAGTATCACGTTAAAGGAGGTGTGGGAGCTTGGTTGGGTAAACGGTGGGCAATAGGTGCCTCCTTGGACTACACTTCGGCAAACTACTCCAAACGAAAGGATTTGCGACACATCAATTCGCTGATGAATATGGTGGCGGGTGCAGGTGTTTTGTTTGCTCCCACCGAATTGCTTTCCTTTGGGGTGAACTATACCTATCATCGTCGTAACGAAAGTTTGCTGTTGAGTGTCTATGGCAAGACAGATAAGGTTTATTATTCCCTCTTGTCTTATGGAGCTTTCTTTGGTAAGCAAGAAGTGTTTGGCGAGAATGGTTATACTTGCGAGAACGAAACAAAGCCACTATTCGACGAATATCATGGGGGTGCCTTACAAATGGAATGGAAGATAGCTCCGCAACTGCGTTTCTTCAATGAAGTGAGTTATCGTATCCGGAACGGTTATTATGGCGACCACTCGCCATCGACCATCGTTTACGAAAATCATGACGGTGACAGGATAGCTTACAAAGGTTTTCTTGTCTATGAAAAAGAAACTGATACCCATACTTTGCAGATAGATGTAGCGCGTAATAAGGTCTCTGCATTGGAAAATATCTATCGCTACCATCAGGAATCAGGTGGGTTGAACTATATTGAATATTTGGGAGCATCGAAGGTGGGTGAAAGGACGGAGCTGTCGGCCGGGCTCCTTTATACCGGACGCTATGCAATCAATAAGGGAATGCCGGTTTGGCAGACACAAATGGCTGTCAGCTATCATTCGCGGGAAACGTTTGCTGTCAACTATCCGGACTATCGTCGACAGGACATTGGCGGTTGGCATGCGGGTATCAAAGGTGAACGCAATATCCTTTGTGACCACAATTGCTATAGCATAGGATTGGGTATAGGATACGGAAGCGGTTCGGGAGAGGTGGCTAAGGACGGGAAGTATTCTTCAACGAACGAGAGCTCAACATTGACCCGTACATTGGATGACTTATTGATGCAAGAATACGAATTTATGACTGCACCGCAAACCGATGTGTCGGTCAGTTTTCGTTATGCTCGTCAATTGGAGAAGATTAGCGCACGGATTTATGCAGTGTTGGATTATCAATGGAAAAAAGCATTTGATACAGCTTATTTGGGTAATGCACAACGGCATACCGTCCTATTACGCATAGGATGTGATTTTTAATGAAACATAACAGTATAATAATTAATAAAAAGAACAATTATGAGACTTAAAAATTTATTTATGGTAACCCTTCTGGGTTTGGCCGTTGTTTCTTGCGGTAACAGTACTAATACAAAAAAGAGTGAAAAACAAACAGCTGATACAGCTGCAGTTATGGATATCGATGCTTTACTTGCCAATGCAGATTCCTTGGCGAATCAGGTAGTGGAGATTGAAGGTATCTGTACGCACACTTGTAAGCATGGTGCCACAAAAATCTTCCTGATGGGTAGCGATGATACCAAAACCATTCGGGTAGAAGCTGCTTCGTTAGGCTCATTCGACCGGAAGTGTGTAAACAGCATTGTCAAGGTAAAAGGTATTTTGTGTGAACAACGCATTGATGAAGCTTATCTTCAGCAATGGGAACAGCTTGCTGTGGAAAATGCTCAGAAACAGCATGGCGAGACCGAAGCCGGTTGTGATTCGGAAAAGAAGGCACGGGGGGAAACCGGAAATACCGTAGCCGAACGAATAGCAGACTTCCGCGCAAAGATTGCCGCTCGTAAAGAGGCAGAAAACAAGGAGTATCTTTCATTTTATTTTGTAGAGGCGCAGGCTTATGAAATCGTTGAGTAGTAAGCTGCGAAACTATTGTCGGAACATACATAGGGAACTTTCCTACTTTCTGTCGGGAATGGTACTGATTTATGCCATATCGGGATTGGTCATGAATCATAGGGACGTAATTAATCCTCATTATTCTGTAACAAGAACCGAACAGACCGTCCACTCACTGCCGTTGCAGGAAGAATGTAACCGTGAAGCTGTAGAAGGTATCATGAAGCGTATCGGAGTGACGGAACGTTATACGAAGCATTATTTCCCCGAGGCCGGACAACTTAAAGTGTTTTTGAAAGGAGGGTCTACCCTGGAAGTGAATCTGCAATCGGGCAAGGCGGTCTATGAATCGCTTTGTCGTCGGCCCATATTGAGCACAATGACTACTTTGCATTATAATCCCGGTAAATGGTGGACTTGGTTCGCCGATATATTCGCCGTTGGTTTGATAATCATTACGGTCACAGGTATCGTGACGCTCAAAGGTCGTCGCGGACTTTGGGGACGTGGAGGCATAGAACTTCTTGCAGGTATCCTTTTACCGCTTTTGTTATTGTTGTTTGCTAATCGCTAATTAAAGATTCTTTTCACATGATGGAAAATGTAATTGAATGCCGTAACCTTACTCATTATTACGGGAAGCGGCTTATCTATGAGAACCTGAACTTCGATGTTCCTCGCGGGCGTATCCTGGGTCTGCTGGGCAAGAATGGTACCGGTAAAACCACCACAATCAATATATTGAGTGGTTTTTTGCAGCCTCATTCCGGTGAATGTCGTATCTTCGGTGAACGGATTGGACAAATGAATCCGTTGACACGCCGTCGCATAGGTTTGCTTATCGAGGGACATGTACAATATCAATTCATGACAATCGAGCAGATAGAACGTTTCTATGCGGCTTTTTATCCAAAGTGGAGACGTGAAGCTTATTATGAATTGATGAGCCGTTTGCAAGTGGCTCCACACCAACGCATCAACCGAATGTCGTGCGGGCAGCGGTCGCAAGTCGCTTTGGGGCTTATCTTGGCACAAGACCCGGAATTGTTGGTGTTGGATGACTTTTCGCTTGGTTTGGACCCCGGGTATCGCCGGTTATTTGTAGATTATTTGCACGAATATGCAAAAGCCGAGAACAAGACCGTATTTCTTACGTCACATATCATTCAAGATATGGAACGATTGGTAGATGACTGTATCATCATGGACTACGGAAAAATCTTGGTACAAATGTCTGTAAGCAACTTGCTTGGTTCTATCCGCCGATATACGGCAGAGGTGGGCGAGAACTTTAAACTCAAACAAACGGAAGGACTCTTTCATCCATCTGTTATACGTTCTACGTTGGAAGTATTCTCTATGGAGCCGGAAGATGCTGTTCGTGCCCGTCTTGCCACAGAAGGAATTACACAAATACACTCTGAGCGTGTAAACCTTGAAGATGCTTTTATTGGTCTAACCGGAAAATACTAACCCTCATGATTAAAGCTATATTTTACAAAGAGTGGATTAAAACCATGTGGTATTGGTTGCTCGCCCTTGTAGCATCAACCGGATTTGCCGGTTATTGCATGTTGCGTGTTGCACGTGTCTGTTCACTTAAAGGTGCCGACCATCTTTGGTTGGTCATGTTACAACGTGATGTCATTTTCATTGATTTGTTACAGTTTGTCCCACTTATTTTAGGTATAGGGATGGCGGTTGTGCAATTTGCTCCTGAAATGCACCATAAATCATTCAAACTTACGCTGCATCTCCCGATTCGTGCTTCGTATGCTGTGGGGTTGATGCTTCTGTTTGGTATGATCATGCTTTTGGTTGCATTCCTGCCCGCTGTTCTATGGATGTGGAGCTACCTCAGCACTGTGATGGCATCGGAACTAATGAGCCATATCCTATGGAGTGCCATGCCATGGTATCTTGCCGGTATGGCTGCTTATTTGCTTACTGCCTGGATTGCTTTGGAACCTACTTGGACTCGCCGTTTCATCGATATGGTGATTGCTCTTTTGCTGTTGCGCCTTTACTTCTTGGCACCGGCACCGGAGGCATACAATGATTTCTTGCCGGGACTTACGTTGCTGACCTTTTCTTATGTAACTCTCTCTATGCTTTCGCTGACTCGTTTTCGCGACGGTCGTCAAGATTAACTTTTTAAGATGTTCAAAAATTATGTTAAGAATAAGTAGAATCATATTCCTGTTGCTCGTGGCAATGCTGTTGTTATGGCAGTTGCCATGGATTTATAACTTCTTCTCTGCCAAGGCGAGCCATACTCCTTTTACTCTATACAGTTCGGTGGCAGGTGAATTTGCAATGTTACAGCGTGATGAAAACAAGGTACTTGTCTATACCGACGGAAGCGGACGTAAATACACCGAAAGTGAATTTGATTCCATTCTGCCTACGTTCTATTACCGGCAATTGATAGCTAACGAACGTTTTCCTGACTCCATTTGCGGTGTACCGGTAACTCCCCGTAAGGTACAAACTGAAAACTTCAACATGCGTTTGTCTCCGTTGAAAGTGAATGCTCCGGTTATCGGTTTATATCCGTTGCTTGAATCGATGTCCGGTAGGGTAGATTTGGAACTTCCCGATGATGTGTTCCGTATCACCGATGCCGGAATTGAGTTTATTGATATGGCAACCAACAGCATCAAGGAAGAGAAGAGTGCCAAGTTTACCGAAATGATGAAAAGCAAAGGATTCAATTTCCCGGCTTATCGCATCGAAGGCAATCCTACAGACCGGAAAGAATACGATGAAGGGTATGTCATTCTCGATGCTAACCGTCATCTTTTCCATCTGAAGCAGACAAAAGGACGTCCGTATTGCAGAGCCATTGAATTGCCGGAAAAAATGACACCGGAGTATCTGTATATTACCGAGACTCCATCACGTCGTATGTTGGCATTCGTCGTTGATACCGAGGGTGGTTTCTGGGTAATAGAGCGTCCTTCCTACAAACTGGTTCGTACAGAATTGCCACCATTCAATCCGGCCTGTGAATCCATGCTGATTATCGGCAATCTGATAGACTGGACGGTAGGAATCTCCGACAAGGAATCGGAACGGTATTATGCTCTCTCTGCCGATGACTATTCGTTGATTGATACGCTGACTTATCATACTCCTGACCGTTCTTTCCCGGGGTTGGTATTCACTACGTCACAAGATAAGTTTGTCAAGCCCAGATTGCAATAAGATATAATTAAAGAAATACAAGGAAATGGATACTACCCGAATGGAGAGAAAATAGAGGAGTTATCCTTATAACATACAGAAGAATGCTGCTGATTGTTACGCCAAGATGCCGGTCTTTCCCATCTTTCTGGCGCGAGGATGCAAAAGTACAATGCCGCATTACACAAAAGTATAGTGCCGCACTATACAATAGTGTAATGCCGCACTGTACTAAAGTGTAATGCCGCACTATACTTTTGCGTAATGCGGCATTGTACTTTTTTAGTTGCACGGATTGGAGGATAGAAAACAGCCCGTTCCTTTGATGGAAGGAACGTCATTGGGGTACAATTGTAATAACCTTATTTCATTCAGATGGAAGTAAGGAACTCGAAAATATTGGGGTAATCAGAAACTCCGTTTGGTATTACGGAACGTGATTCAATGCAGATAATGAAATACCGTCGTTTGGGCGCAAAAAACGCAATACTCGCTCGAAGGAAAAATTGCGGATGCAGTAACCGGAGAACCGGTTGCCGGAGCGACAATCGTCATAGGTGACATGGAGTTATGGGCGGTTTCGGATAACGAAGGAAATTTTATCATACCATCTGTTGACAAATCGGTGATAACTATGATGATTTACAATTGCAAGAGTGGCATGTATCAGAAAGATTTAATGGTCTCTACCGAAGTGTTGTAGAAACTCATTCAAGTTTGCACCTTCTTCCAACCTTAATTTTTTTCGTAAGCGGTAACGCCCTATTTCTACACCTCGTAACGAAATGTTCATTAAAGGGGCAATCTCTTTGGAAAGTAAATTCATTTTAATATAGGCACAGAGTAGTTTTTCCTTATTGCTCAGTTCCGGGAAAGTTTTTTCCAAACGACGGAAAAAATCATGATGGACAGAGTCAAACGAACTTTGAAAGGTCTGTAAATCATCATCGTGTTGGATATTGGTGTCAATTTGTCCTAAAAGGCGGAGTGTCTTTCTTCGGATAGAAACTAAATTTTCTTCTTTTGCTGCATGGGATATGCCCAACACCTCTTTTTTGATTTCTTGTAATATCTCATTTTTCCTTACGATATTGAGGGTTGTCCGGATTAGTTCTTCTGATTTATGATGCAATTCCGTTTGAAGTTTTTCTGCTTTTAATGTGCCAATCTTTTGGTCTTTCAATGCACTTTCCTTCTGGAAAATCTCTTTTTGACGGAGAAGGTCTAATTCTTGTTGCATTAATAATTGTTTGTGCCCTTTTTTGATTTTCCAATATATGGCATAGGCAGATGTAAGAATGAATATTGCATATACAAGATAACTCCACCATGTGCGGTACCATGGCGGTAGTATTTCGAAAGAAAAGGATGCTTCCAAGGAGTCATCCTGACTAACCTCCGTTTTGACATAAAAAGTATAATCTCCTTCAGGGAGCATGGTATATTCTTTCGAAGTACTTTCACTGGATTGGCTCCATGTATCGGAAATAGGCCCTTCTAAACGGCAGGAATATAGCAGTGATACAGAAAGGTCATAATTGTTTGAGGCATATTTAATGAGGATGGAATTATGTTTGTAGGGTATCTGTAGCTTTTTGTGATTGGGTAAGAAACTGTGTCCATATACTAACGAATCTTTCAAACCTCTTAAATAGACATGCCTTATCTGTAGGTTTAACGGTGATTGCTTCATTGAAGTGCGGCTTAAATCAAGAAAAGAAAACCCTTCTTCGGTTCCAATGAGGATGTTCTCTCCTTTTTCGAAAACATGTACAGATTCAAAATCCTCTATCAAACAATCCTTTAGGTAAACTTCACTTTTGTTTCGATAATAAGTGTCCTTTAATTTGTCGTAATGAAGTAATTTCAAGGCCCCATTACTTACATACCAAATATTCCGTTCATTATCTTGTTTCACATAGGTATACGATGTACATCCGTCCAGCATGTTTTCCAACCGTTCGTAATGTTCTAACGTATCTTTTTGATGGTTGTAATAGAAAATACCTTTTCGTGAAGCGATTACAATATTTGCATCGATAACAGAAACACATACATTATCCCCTTTGGGGAGAAAATGACTGTTATAGCATTTCCGTTGTAATACGGAGTCTCCCTCTACGCTTAAGGATACTCTATGTAGGCCTCCTTCCTTATTTGCCAGCCAAAATGTATTGGTAAATGGTTCTTTACATAAAGTCTTGGCAGAAAAGTTAAATCCTTTTACGATATTGTTTACTTCCCATTTCTCATTTGTTTTTTCCAAAAGTACCATGCCGGTATATGTTGCTGCCAATAAACGGTTACTTCTGCTAAGTGGGCTGATATTCCATACCCCACGGATTCCTTTTATACGGTAGTTCTCTTTTTCATTCAATACCCACAAGGCACCGCTACCACAGCAAAACAGCTCGTTGTCGTATTCTGCCAATGAATAGATTTGTCCTGATATATTAAGGATTGGTTGTATGTTTTTTGTTTGGTGTGGAGCAATCGAAGGAGAACTTTGAAATATTCCTTGGTTGGTTCCTAAATAAAGTTTGTCTTTATATATACAAGAAGTGTATCCGCTTCCTATAGACATGTTGTTCTGCAAAATGGGAGAGTGAAGGTGTATACAGTCTATTCCATTGTCAAGGCCAAGCCATAAATTCATGTCTTTATCAAAATAGGTTGAAAGTATGGTTTTGTTCTGTAAACCGTTATGTGCAGATATATGTTCAATGGTATAATCTTGCAGATTCAATAAATAGACTCCGTTTTGTACTGTACCAATAGCCAATAAGTTATCTTTTATAGCAGAACAGAAAACCTGTTTGTCTTTCAATTGCTTTTGAAATTCCGATTTACATTCTGTCCATACACCATCTTTATAAAGACGGATACCTTGGCGATCGTATAACACTATCAGTTGGTCGTTGTAGGCATGAATCCCTACTACTCGGTTGGATATATTGTCTACCATGTTTTCCGTATTGGGTAGCTTGACTAATGTGTTGTTTTCCATTCGATATAGTCCATTGGCTGAAACATACAGGCAATCGTTTATTAATGAAGATGAGGTTATATTATTACATTCTACCCTATGTAATCGGTCGTTTTCCAAATAATATATGGCATGATCCGATTCATAATAAACTTTGTCTGTAGTTACATGTACATCCCAAACATTTCCTACCCGTTCATCTTGTATACTGTCTGATAGGCAAATGTAGTCTAATTTACCAAATTCATTGGGAGTGAAATAGCCAAATTGAAGTAGCCCGCCTACATAAATGCGTCCGTCATTTCCAAATTTTACAGCACGCATCTTGGCATTGTGGATAGGATATGTTTCCCAATTACTTCCATCGAATTCCAATAAGCCCTTATTGTTCGCAAAATAAATCCAACCGTTATTACTCTGTGTAATCATCCAATTCTGTGAGGCAGCTTTATATGTGTGTCGTGAATAATTGGTAATCATACGTTGCCAAACGGCAAAAGTTGGCACGGGAAGGATGCCCAACAATAAAAACAATGCAATTCTATATTTCATGATAATGATATTAGATGTTGTGCAAAAATAAAGAAAAATATAACACAAAAAAGTGAATTGCTAATATTATTAAATAGAGAAAGCTATATTATAATTGTTATAAGCTGGTTGTTAGTGGATTATAAAAGTATTGAGAAAGTTTTGATGTATCCGTTTTATAACTTTGATGTAGTTCTGATGTAGGTTTTCTGTGGGTGAAAATGCTTAAGCGTATATATATTTGCCACAGAAAAATTACTAACTAAATTCATTAGTATCATGAAAAAACATTTATTTTCGCGGAAACTGATGCATCTTGTATTATTAGGGTGTATGTGTTTCGCTAACCTTGAGGCTTTTGCCCAGAATGGCATTACCATTAAAGGGCAAGTGGTAGATGCTAAAAACAATGAACCGCTTATCGGTGTGTCCATTCAAGAAGAAGGAACTACCAACGGTATCATTACAGATTTTGATGGTAACTATACATTAAAAGTAGGGAACAATGCCACCATTGTTTTCTCTTATGTAGGTTATCAAACGAAAGAATTGAAGGCTTCTGTTGCCAACGGTATTATTAAACTGACCGAAGACACTGAAATGTTGGACGAAGTAGTAGTGGTTGGTTATGGTACGCAGAAAAAAGTAAACCTTTCGGGTGCTGTTGCTTCCATTGACGGTGACGCTATTGCAGCCAAACCGGCAACCGATGTATTGACAGCTCTTCAGGGTGAAATGCCGGGAGTTGCCATACTCCGTAGCGGTGGTGAACCGGGAGCAGAAACAAGCGGTATGCGTATCCGTGGTTTTTCTTCGGCCAATGCTACTTCTACTTTGGTATTGATTGACGGAGTGGAAGGTGACATGACTTTGCTCAATCCGAATGACATCGCTTCAGTTTCTGTTTTGAAAGATGCCGCAGCTTGTGCCATTTATGGTGCCCGTGCCGCATCGGGTGTCGTATTGGTTACAACCAAAAGTGGTAGTGAAGGTAAGGCTAAAGTGTCCTATAACGGATATTTCGGAATCAACACACCGGGTAACATGCCCGAGCGTGTAACTGCTTGGCAAGAACAAACGATGATTAACGACAGCCGTATAGAAGCCAATGGTAAAGTAGAATGGAATCCCGAACAAAGCTCATGGGTTGGCAATCCCAACTTCAACTATCGTCCTAATAATACCAACGGTCGTTGGGACTTTTTTGACGCAACCAATTGGGTAGAAGAAGGTACTAAGGACTATACTACCCAACAGAGTCACAGTGTATCGGTAACCGGTGGCAAGAAGGAATTGAATTATTTGCTTTCTGCCGGATATTATACCAAGAACGGTATCTTGAAGTATGGTCCGGATAAGAACGACCGCTACAATCTCCGCATGAAAATCAATTCGGAAATCAATGACCACATCAGTATAAGTATGATGGCCAGTTACGAAGGCAAGTTCTTGGAACAGAATCCTTACGGCTCCAAGACTATTTTAGGCCGTCTGTATCGTGTACGTGGCCGCCAGCCTATCTATCAGCCGGAAGAGGACATCAACGAAAGTGAATACAATGGTGATTTGCAAGTCAATGCCATTGACTTGATGAAGAATGGAGGTGTCAACAAGAATCAATATGAGTCTTATACCGGTAAGGGGGAATTGACTATTAAGGACTATTTCATCAAGGGCCTGAAGTTAAAATTAAGTGCCAGTCGCAAGGCCGGTTATTATAGCAGAACCGTCAATAAACGTCATTTGGTATGGTACGACCGTTTGGGTGAAACCGTACGTTTCCAGGCCAACAATCCAAATGAAATGAGTCGCCAGAAGAACAATGACTATCATGATGTATTCGATGCTTTGCTTACTTATGACTTGAATTTGGGCAAGCACACTATCAATGCGCTGGCCGGTACTTCTTACGAGCGTTACCGCAAGGATGAAATGAGTGGAACGGTAAAGAATCTCAATTCCAATGATTTCTTCTCATTTAACTATTATGACAATTCTGTCATTACCAATACGGACGTAAGCGACAATATTGAAACATGGGCCATGATGTCCTATTTCGGACGTATCAATTACAACTATGCCGACCGTTATTTGTTTGAAGCAAATATTCGTTATGATGGCAGTTCTCGTTTGGCTCCCGATGCTCGTTGGGAAATCTTTCCCTCTTTCTCCGGAGCTTGGCGCGTGAATCAGGAAAAATGGTTCAATGTACCGGTTATCTCCAATTTAAAACTCCGTGCTTCTTGGGGACAGTTGGGTAACGGTGCAGTTTTGGGACTTTATGATTATTTGGCCTTAATAAGTGCAGGTAGTAATATTGATGAGGCTAACTATTATCAGTCGGCTATGGCTTCCAAGAACAAAACTTGGGAAATTATATCTACCACCAATATCGGTGTTGACTTGGGATTGTTTGATAATAAATTGAACGTAACAGCCGACTATTATTGGAAGAAGAACGACAACATGCTTGCCAATCTGGAACTTCCCAGCCTTGTTGGTATTTCTGTTCCTCAGTCCAATGTAGGTACATTGAAGACTTGGGGTTGGGAACTGGAAGTTTCTTACAAGAACAAATGGAAAGATTTGAACTATCAGGTTAGTTTCAACTTGAGTGACAGTGACAACAAGGTAGTACGTTATGACGGAAAGAACTCAATCAATGAAGGAGCTGTGACTATTTTGGAAGGCTATCCGTTAAATTCTATTTGGGGATATAAAACTGATGGATTCTGGAGTAGCCGTGAAGAATACGAAGCTTATAAGGAGGCCAATCCGGGTTACCAGTCATTTAACGATGCCAAGGTTTCCGGTGGTGATGTGAAGTATTTGGCACAAGGTAAGGCCGATCATACATTGGGTGCCGGTGGCGGTACACCGGAAGACCCGGGGGATTTGGTCTATTTAGGTAGTTCAAACGGTCGTTATCTGTATGGAGTGAATTTGGCACTCCAATGGAGAGGTTTCGACTTCTCGGTGATGTTCCAAGGTGTGGCCAAACGTAAAGTCTTGATTGATGCCGCTACTTTGGCTCCTTTCGCATCAACATCCGAAATGCCATGGACTATTCATCTTGATTATTGGAGAGAAGACAACCAAGATGCTTATTGGCCACGTTTGTATAGTGGTAATAGCTTCAACTATCATGCTTCCGACCGTTGGGTGCAGGATGCTTCCTATATCCGTTTGAAAAACTTGCAATTAGGTTATAGCATACCTTTGAAGAAGTGGAATATTGAAAAGTGTCGTGTGTATATTTCCGGTCAGGACTTGTGGGAACACAGTAACATGTTGAAAGTTTTTGACCCGGAAGTTGGGAACCAGCCCTCGGCAGGTAATACCTATCCATTCTTCCGTACATGGAGTATTGGCTTGAATCTCACCCTTTAAATAGAATGTAATATGAAAAAGATATATAATTTAGTACTTATCGGCGCAACCGTCTTTACTTTGGCCGGTTGTAGCCTTGATATGGAACCGGAAACGACTTTGACCGATGCAGCCTATTGGAATACAGAAGGTGATTTGCGCGGAGCATGTAACCGTTTCTATGAACAGTTGAATGGAAACAATGCATTAGGAGGCGGTTTCAGTCACGATTACCGTTCCGATGAACTGAATAATAACGGTGCGGCCAACAATACTTCGGACGGTAGTTGGGTCATTCCTTCTACTTCCGGTACATGGACCGATGCCTATTGGCGCATTTTCATCGCCAACAATATTCTCCAAAAAGGTGAAAGGGCAGCAGTTACCGAAGAAGTCCGTAACAAGTATTATGCAGAGGCCCGTTTCTTCCGTGCCTATTATTATTCTGAATTAGTCAAGAAGTATGGTGATGTACCCTTGCTTATGAAAGCCATTGACGATACGCAAGATCCGGAATTGGAAATGCCCCGTACTCCGCGTGAAGAGGTCATTGCACAAGTGTACGAAGATTTGGAATTTGCCGCCCAATGGTTACCCGATGTAGACAAAGTGGATGCTTGGGGACACGTGAGCAGTCAGGCCGCTCAGGCTATGATAGTTCGTGTGGGACTTCGTGAAGGTACTTTCTGCAAGTATCACAGTGTAGCAGGCAGTGACTATAAAGTACATTTGAAGAAAGCGATTGATGCTGCCGAAAGCCTCATTGCCAGTGGAAAACATGCACTTTATCCTGATTTTGAGAAACTATTCACTTTTGAAGGAGAGGGAAGAAGTAACAAAGAAGCCATCTTCGTCAAGATATATGGCCCGAATGGTGCCGGTACCACCACTCACGGTAACAGTCGTCAGTTGGAAAATGCCGCTTCACTGACCCGTAACATGGTAGACCTGTTTCTTTATACAGACGGTCTGCCTCGCGAAAAGTCACCACTGAAAGTTTCGCCCGAAACCAGTCACGATGATATTTTTACCAACCGTGACCCGCGTTTGGGTATGACACTTTACAAAGTAGGTGAAGAAGCTTATAAGGGGGCATACATCCCGTTCGCCTTCCGTTATGGCTACAACATCAAGAAAGGATTCATACTTGACGAATGGACTACTAACAGTAAGGAAACTGTAGACAAGATGATTATCCGTTATGCTGAAGTGTTGATTTCATACGCTGAAGCCCTGTATGAATACAACGGAAGCATTACCGATGCCCAGTTGGATGCTACCGTCAATGCACTTCGTCAACGTGTAGGCATGCCGGCCATGTTGACCAACAGTTTCGTGACTGCCAATGGTTTGGATATGTTGGAAGAAATTCGCCGTGAACGTACGGTAGAATTTATCGACGAAAACAAGCGTTACGATGATATCATCCGTTGGAAGATAGCCGAAAAGGTATTGCCGGTGGACATCATCGGTGGTAAGTGGATTGAATCCGAAATGACCATGACCCGTGAGGATTTGGCTGCTCGCCTGACTTCAAACGGTGGCGTGCTGGACGGCAAGAAGCGTTATGAGGACGATGATTTCTATGTATTGGAACGTGCCGAAGACCGTCGTTTTGACCCGGCCAAGGATTATTACTATCCCGTGCCTTTGAAAGAAATAACCCTTTCCGGTGGTAATGTGACTCAAAATCCAGGTTGGAATTAAATAACCCATAAACAGTAAACATTATGAAAAAGATATTATACAGCCTTATGGCACTGATGTGCTTTAGCTTTGTTGCTTGTGATGATGACGCATGGAGCGACGGCGACCCCGCTATGGAACATATCTACTACATCGGATTTGAGAAGTGGGGCTATGACGATACTAAGAAAGGTAACAATAACGTAGTTCATTACGAAGTGGCTCAAGGAGAAACCGTTGCTGTCCCCATGCAGTTCTGGTGCGAGTTTGTCCGTTCTTATGATGTGATCACCTACTACTATGTAACAGGTGACTTGGTGCGCGGTATCGATTACGAAATTGTAGATGCCAACGGACAAGTATTGCAACCCAATGCCGATGGTGCATTCACCCTGACATGGCCCAATGCCAAAAAGGGAGTGCAAAATGTGTATGTCAAGGCTTTGAACGGTGCTACCGGTTCTTTCCGTTTGCAGACATTCAATCCAAACTCATCCGTGGAATTGAGTAATCAGGATGTATCTTCAACGATTCAGAGTCAAACTGCAGATTATGAAGTACGTGTGTTTACCCAAAATTATTATGTAACCATAAACATCCAATAACTCTTCATTTTAAGGTTTAAAGATTGTCGTTTTCCATGAGAGGCGGAAAGCATAAGCGGAATGGCTTCCGCCTCTCTTTTTTTCACTATTCTAATCTCCATAACCATGAAAAATAGCTGTTGTCTCTTTTGCCCTGTTCGTATTTGG
>CAZFDP010000012.1:0-19145 GCA_964518185.1 uncultured Phocaeicola sp.
AAGTTCCAAAGTTCATTGTTGACCCGAATACCAAAGAAGTTCCTAATGGTTTCGTGCATATCAAGGAGAGCGCAACAAAGGGAGTGGATAAACTGATTGAAGAATTGATGAAGCTATGATATAATAACCGCTATAGATTAAATATTCTCACAGAGACTGAAATGAGCTGAAATCAAAAAACACCTCCTGAGTTCAGCCATACGCACTATGAATCAATTGTTTAAGGTGCGCTGAAATCACTGAAAGCACTTTTCGTAACTAAATGCAAAAACGAAGAAACCAGCAAAATCCTCTCTTATACTATCAAAATAAAAATGTTGGTCAGTTTTTACGAAAAAGCTGACCAACATTTATGCAAAGAGGAAGTTACTTACAATACTTCTCAATTAACTGGTCTACTACTGTATCACCCAATTCTTTGGCTTTGGCAAAGTTGGCGCATGCTTCCTTTTCCTTTTTCTGCTTGACTTGACAATAGCCCAACAAGCGGTAGGCGGCACCATCCTGGTTGTTCAATGCGATGGCTTTGTTCAAGGATTCAACCGCTTCGTCCAACTGGTTGAAGCGTAAGTGTACGGAACCTTTCTCAATCCAGAACATAGCGTTCTGTGGTTCCATCTCTACGGCTTTGTTGATATCGTTGATGGCCTGCTGGTACATTCTGCATTGGATTTCGGACTGTTCACGTTGGAAGAAGAATGTAGCGGTTACGGCTCCTTGCAAAGCATCATAGAATGTATTGTAATCCATCACTGCTTCCTTGAACTTGCCTGCTTGTGCATACATTTCCGCACGTTCGTAAAAATAAGGAGCGGCTTCTGATGTATAAGGCTTGGTGAAGCGTACAATGGCGCTATCCATCAAGGCAATCACTTCATTGAAGTCGGAACCTTCTATCAATTGTTTGGTCTTGGCAGCCGAGTAGAAGGTGGCTGGTGATGCCATGTTAGATTGGTTTACCTTTTCATAACTTACGTAAGCTTCCTTGTAGTTCTGGTTGGCAAAGAGAATATCTCCTTCCAATTGAACGTAGATAGGTTGTGGGTTTTCCTGAATGGCTTGACGAACAACTTCCAGAGCCTTGTCATAACTCCAAGCTTCGTAAGGTTCCTTTCCATTTAAAGAAATAAGGTATGAATGAAGGGTCTTGGCTACGTTAAAACGTGCCTCAGCTTTGTCGGTAGCCACATCGATGGCTTTCTCCAAATCTTTTTCAGCCAAAGGATATTGTTCTGCATTTTCACCACTCATGTAAAGGGCGGCTCTACGAATATAACCATCATAACTGTTTGGATACTGTTGAAGGAAATCATTAAGTAAAGTCAGATAACTTTCATTATCCATAGTCGAAGAGGAAACAAACAGATAAACCAAAGCTTGTTCTTCAGTTTCGGGCAATGCCTTCTTGATGCCGATGTTCTGCAACGAACGGTCGTTGGCCGACAAAGCGGATACACTCAAGGCTGCACCATATCCGGCACCAATGGCATAACTTTCTTTCTTGTCATCGGAAACACTTTTCTGGATAAGTCCAAGCACTTCGCCATTGGCATTCATGATGGGACAACTAACTGTTTTTTCATTAGTGGTCATTTCCAATGTATAATAAAAGGAATTGTTGCCAATGCTGTCTACAGACACTACCTTTCCTGTTTGGCAGGTGGTTGCTTTCTGTGTGGAGTAGGGAAGCAGATAAACGGTTTCGCCCACCTTGGCCGGTTGTAAAGCAATGGTCAGTACCTCTTGTTTTTTAGCCATGGGAGTGCGGAACTTTACTACATCGTACATGGAGTTAGCTCCGGCAATCGATTCAACCGGTTGCTGTTTGCCATCGGCAGTAATGATGGTTGCATGGTCGGCCCCCTCGAACAAGGTATAGTCTGACAATGCCGTTCCGTTTGCATCGATATAGAAACCGTTTCCGGTTGCCTTTATTTTATTGTCCTTATCATACGTGATGATGGAGAATACGGCCTTCTTGGCCTTTTCGGCCCACTTGGGGGTTGCTTGTGCCCATACTCCTTGTGCAAATATGCAGCACATACATATCAAAAGTGTTTTCTTCATAAGTTAATCGTTAATCTTCGTTTGTGAATCCGCGTTGTTTAACAGCTTCGTATATCAGAATACCGGCAGCAACCGATACGTTAAGCGATTCAATGCTACCGAGCATTGGAATCTTGATCCATTCGTCACAAAGAGCCAGATGCTCGTAAGGAACACCGGTGTCTTCGGCACCCATGATGATGCAGACAGGATCGGTATAGTTGGCTTTCGTATAATCGTAATCGCCTTTTTCGGTAGCAGCCACTATCTTGAAGCCGCTTTCTTTCAGGAATTTGATGGTTTGGGTGAGGTTTTGTTCACGGCATACAGGAAGAGTGTGAAGGGCACCGGCTGATGTTTTGATGGCATCGGCATTAACCGATACGCTGTTCTTTGACGGGATAACGATGGCGTCTACTCCGGCACATTCGCAAGTACGGGCAATGGCACCGAAATTACGTACATCGGTTATGCCGTCGAGCATGATGAGCAACGGATTCTTTCCTTGTTCGAAAAGGAAAGGTACCAAATCTTCTGTCCGTTGATAGGTAATGGAAGAGATAAAGGCTATCACTCCCTGATGGTTCTTACGTGTAATACGGTTGATTCTTTCTACCGGTACACGTTGAACCGGAATCAACGTTCCTTTCAAAGCTGCAAACAATTCTTTGGAAAGTTCGCTCTGCATATCGCGCTTGATCAGAATCTTATCTATTTCTTTTCCGGCTTGAATTGCCTCGATAACAGCGCGTACACCAAATATCATTTCATTTTTTTCTATCATAATGATTCATTATTTAATAAAGCCTTGGCATTGTTAAGGGCGGCTTCGGTTAAGGTGGTTCCGCTTAACATGTGGGCTATTTCGTTTATTCTTTCTTCATGAGTCAACTGACGGATATGGCTGTTGGTACCGGTATCCGTATCTTCTTTATATACCTTATAATGGGTGGTACCCTTGGCGGCAATTTGTGGTAGGTGGGTAATGCTGATGACCTGACGGTCGGCTTTTCCTATATCCTGCATAATGAGTGCCATCTTTTCGGCAATAGAACCCGAAACTCCTGTATCAATTTCATCGAAGATGATGGTGGGTAACTTTACCGCTCCGGCTATCATGGCCTTGAGAGAAAGCATGACACGTGCTATTTCACCACCCGATGCTATGGAAGATACCTGTTGCAAATTGCTGTTCTTATTGGCGGAAAAGAGGAAGGAAACGCTGTCCATACCTTTCCCGTCGGGTTCTTTTTTGGATTTCATTTCTACGGCAAAGCGTACATTGGGCATTCCCAAAGGAATCAACAGGCTTTGCATCTGTTTTTCGACTTCCTTGGCCGACTTTGTACGGAACTGAGTAAGGATGGAGGCTTGCTTCTTGACCTTATTATATAGATTTTCCTTTTGATGGGTAAGTTCGGCTATCCTGTCGTCGAAGGAAGTGATATTATCCAATTGCTTCCGATAATCTTCGGTCAGTGCAATGAGTTCTTCCACTGTAGGCAGATGATGTTTCTGTTGCAAGGAATAAATCAAATTCAAGCGCTCATTGACATAATCCAATCGGGTAGGGTTGAATTCCACATCTTCGCTGGCATTAGCTATTTCGTGTGACAAGTCTTTCAGTTCAATATAGCAACTTCCCAAACGGTTGGTCCATTCTTGTGAAGGAGTATATACTTTTGACAATCCTTGTAAGGTCTGCATACATTCCTTGGTGGCCGAAAGCAGACTCATTTCATCGGATGACAGGATTTGATCCGCTTTATATAATGCAGCTTTGATGTCTTCTGCATGACTCAATGTCTCGGCTTCCTGCTCCAGTTCTGTTTGTTCCCCTTCTTGCAAATTCGCTTCTTCCAATTGTTTTAGTTGGAATCGGATATAGTCTTCGTCCTGACGGTTTTTTTCGGCTTCGGCTATGAAACTTTCCAACTGCCGGCAAGTCTGCTTGTATTCGGTGTACAATTGTTTGTAGGTTATCAATTCCTTTTCATCGTTTGCCAATATATCGAGTACATTCAGTTGGAAGTCTTCATGATTCAGTAACAGATTCTGGTGTTGGCTATGTATATCCACCAATTTTTCGCCCAATTCCTTCATCTGTACTAAAGAGGCAGGGCTGTCATTGATAAATGCACGGCTTTTTCCTGATGCATACAGTTCTCTGCGAAGGATACATTCTTGAGTATCGTATTCCATGTCGTGCTCTTCGAAGAATGTTTCCAACTGATAGGAAGTAATGTTGAAATGTGCCTCGATTGTACACTTGGAAGCCCCATTCTTGATAGCCTTTATATCAGCTCTTTGTCCAAGCAACAGGCCGATGGCTCCCAATATGATGGATTTACCTGCTCCCGTTTCACCGGTAATGACGGAGAACCCCTGATGGAAGTCTATGTCCAACGTTTCTATCAATGCATAGTTCTGTATGTGAATGGATTGCAACATAGTTCTTATCGGTTGTTTAGACTTTCTGCCAAGCGGTTAATAATGTCGCGTGCAACTTCTGCCTTATCCTTCAATGGGTAAGGTGTTTCAGCGTTCTTGTCGATAATGGTTATTTTATTGGTATCTACCCGGAAACCGGCTCCTTTATCGTTCAAGGAATTCAACACAATGAAATCAAAGTTCTTTCTTTCCAACTTTCCCTTGGCGTTTTGTTCCTCGTCGTTGGTTTCCAGTGCAAAACCTACCAATATCTGACCATCTTTCTTATTTTTTCCCAACGAAGCAGCAATGTCTTGAGTGGGTTTAAGTTGAAGGGTCAAATCGTCTTTTTCACGCTTGATTTTATAATCGGCCACTACATCGGGGGTAAAGTCGGCCACAGCTGCACAAAGAATACCTGCATCGGCATCGGTGTATGCTTCTTTTGCGGCTTCGTACATTTGCTGGGCACTTTCCACATCAATCCGATGAATGTTAGGATGATGTGCCTTCAGCATTACAGGACCGCTCACCAAAGTAACTTCGGCTCCACGATTGGCACATTCTTCGGCCAAGGCATATCCCATCTTTCCAGAAGAATAATTGCCTATAAAACGGACAGGATCAATTTTTTCGTAAGTAGGTCCGGCAGTAATCATTACTTTTTTCCCTTTCAAGTCTTGTTGTTGGGCAAAAAATGCTTCGAGTACTTCGACTATCTTTTCAGGTTCTTCCATACGTCCTTTACCTACTAAATGGCTGGCCAGTTCGCCTTCTCCCGGTTCTATGATGTGATTACCATAGGAACGGAGAGTATCCAGATTCTTTTGAGTAGACGGATGGGCAAACATGTCCAAGTCCATAGCCGGTGCTACAAATACGGGAGCTTTCATAGACAGATAGGTAGTAATGAGCATATTATCGGCTATTCCATTGGCCATTTTCCCAATGGTTGATGCGGTAGCCGGGGCAATGACCATGGCATCGGCCCACAAACCCAAGTCCACATGGCTGTTCCATGTACCATCTCGTTGTGCAAAGAATTCGCTGATTACCGGTTTGCTGGTCAATGCAGACAAAGTAATGGGAGTGATGAATTCCTTACCAGCCGGGGTAATGACCACCTGTACTTCAGCTCCTTTTTTGATAAGGGCTCTAATGAGTATAGCCGCTTTATAGGCGGCTATGCTTCCGGTTATACCTAATACTATTTTCTTTCCTTTCATAATTATCGTATCATTCCTGTATCACGAAGTCTTATTTTGGTCAAAACATTCTTGGTATTAAGGGTAAAGTCACCATTCAATATCCAACCGTAATATCCGGGGTCTCTTCGAAGTACTTCTACCACAGATATTCCTTTATACTTGCCAAAATTAAAGATTTCTACACCGTTGTCATCGTATACAATACGTCCGGCAAAGTCCACGTTCTTGCTAAAGCTGGAATATTCCGAAAGAAACTTGATATCGTTTTCAAGTACATCGGGATAGCGGTCTAATTGAGCCTTCAATACTTCGTAAGTAGCACGTGTATCGGCTTCGGCTGTATGTGCATCTTCCAGATTCTTTTCGCAATAGAATTTATAGGCTGCCGAGAGTGTGCGTTGTTCCAATTTATGATATATCACTTGTACATCTACAAACTTATGTTTCATCAGGTCAATGTCCACACCAGCCCGCAAGAATTCTTCGGCCAATACCGGAATGTCGAAACGATTGGAATTAAATCCAGCCAAGTCACAACCTTCAATGTCGGCCGCTATACGATGGGCTACATCCTTAAAAGTGGGGCAGTCGGCTACATCCTCGTCATATATACCATGAACGGCCGAAGCTTGTTCGGGAATGTGCATTCCCGGATTGATACGCATCGTTTTGGTCTCTTCGTTACCGTTAGGATATACCTTCAAATAACAGATTTCTACGATTCGGTCGGAATTTATATTGGTACCAGTTGTCTCCAAATCAAAAAAGACCAACGGGTTCTTCAAATTCAGTTTCATTTGTTTTAAAATAAATTAGTCATTCAACATCATGGGCATCAACAGCATCAGCAAGTCTTCATTTTCTTCTTGCTCTACCGGTACCACAACACCTGCACGCGATGGGTCGTTCAGTTCCATCACTACTTCTTGTGAAGAGATATTATTCAAAATATCAATCAAGAAAGTGGATTTGAATCCAATGCTCATGGGATTTCCTTCGTACTGACAGATGAATGTTTCTTCGGCAGATGTAGAGAAATCGATGTCTTGTGCTGAAATTTGGATTTGGTTGGCTCCCAAACGTAATTTAATCAAACTGCTGGCGGCAGATGAGAATACAGATACACGACGGAGTGCACTGATAAACATTTGACGGTCGATGATAGCCTTATGAGGATTTCCTTGAGGAATTACTGAATTGTAATTAGGATAGCGTCCTTCAATCAAACGACAAGTCATACTGTAATTTTCCAAAGTAAATACAGCATTGCGGTCATCGAAATCAATCTGAACGTCGCCCTGTTCTTTAGGAAGCAGGTTTTTCAGCAATGTAGCTGGTTTCTTGGGAAGAATAAAGGCAGCCTTTTCGTCGCCATGAGCCGAATAAGTCTTGTTACGTACCAACTTATGGCCATCTGATGCTACAAAAGTAATGTCTTCGGTAGTGATATCGAAGTATATACCGTTCATTACCGGACGAAGTTCATCATCGGCAGTTGCAAACAATGAACGGTTGATACCTGCCAATATTACCGGCGCACCAATAGTTACATGTACGGCATTGCTACCTAAAGCAGGTGTTTGAGGATATTCATCAGCATTTTGTCCCATCAAATTGTATTTACCGTTTTGGTATTGTACACCGATTTCCATTGTAACAGTATTGACATCGAAAGTCAATGGTTGTTCTGGAATTTCTTTCAATGCATCCAAAATTGTTTTAGAAACTACGGCAAAACGTCCGTCACCATCATTCTCATTAACTTCCAATGAGGTGGTAAGTGTGGTTTCGCTGTCTGATGCGGTAATAGTCAATGTGCCGTCAGTCAGTTCCATGAGGAAACAATCAAGGATAGGCAATGAATTTTTGCTGTTGATAACACGGCTGATAGCCTGTAGATGACTGAATAATCCAGTACTCGATACAATGAATTTCATAAGTCGTATATATTTTTTTTATTCTTGTTTTTAACGTTTTAAATATCTGCCAAAGTTAAGAAAAAGTTTGCATATGGAATATAAAAAGTTGCTTAAAAATTAGTTTCATAAAAAGGAAAAGCGTACTTTCGCAAAGTGAAATCTCAAAAAAATAAAAAATATGGAATTATCAGGTAAAGTCATAGCTGTCCTTGAAGCAAGAGGAGGCGTATCAAAAACAGGAAATCCTTGGAAAGTTCAAGAATATGTACTTGAAACACATGACCAATATCCGCGAAGAATGTGTTTCGATGTGTTTGGAGAAGATAAAATCAATCAGTTCAATATCCAAGTAGGTGAGGAGTTGACCGTTTCTTTTGATATTGATGCCCGTGAATGGCAAGGACGTTGGTTCAATAGTATCCGTGCATGGAAAGTGGAGCGTGTAGGTGTACAACAACCGGCTCCGACAGATGGTGTTCCGTTCCCGCCTCCAACGGCAGCACCGGTTGATTTTGCAGCAGGTGATGAAAAGGATGATCTTCCTTTCTAAGCATAAAAAATAAAGTGGATATGTTTGGAACACATCCACTTTTATTTTTTTTCTATGAATTCATACTCATCAGAAATTCATCGTTGTTCTTGGTGTTTTCCAAATGGCCTTTCACGAAGTCCATGGCTTCTATCGGATTCATATCCGACAAATACTTGCGGAGAATCCACATACGGTCAAGGGTAGTCTTATCAAGCAACAAATCGTCACGACGAGTACTTGACGCAATGATGTTGACTGCCGGGAAGATACGCTTGTTACTCAAATTGCGGTCGAGTTGTAATTCCATATTACCGGTTCCCTTGAATTCTTCGAAAATAACTTCGTCCATCTTGGAGCCTGTGTCAATCAAAGCGGTGGCAATGATGGTCAATGAACCTCCACCTTCTATGTTACGTGCAGCACCGAAGAATCGTTTGGGCTTGTGTAATGCGTTTGCATCCACACCACCCGACAGAACTTTACCTGATGCCGGTGAAACGGTGTTGTAAGCACGTGCCAAACGGGTAATGGAGTCGAGGAAAATAACCACATCGTGACCGCATTCTACCATTCGCTTGGCTTTTTCCAATACAATGCCGGCAATCTTCACATGGCGTTCGGCCGGTTCGTCGAAAGTAGATGCTATGACTTCTGCCTTTACGCTACGTGCCATGTCGGTTACTTCTTCCGGACGTTCGTCGATAAGAAGCATAATCATATAGGCTTCCGGGTGGTTGGCGGCAATGGCATTGGCTATATCTTTCATTAAAATAGTCTTACCGGTTTTGGGTTGGGCAACAATCAAAGCACGTTGTCCTTTGCCGATAGGAGAGAATAAGTCCACTACACGTGCCGACAGATTGTCGCTTGCATCCCCCTTGCACAACTGAAACTTTTCATCAGGGAAAAGAGGGGTAAGATGGTCAAACGGTACGCGATCGCGCACTAAAGCAGAGGTCAATCCATTGATTTTTTCTACTTTAACCAAAGGAAAATACTTTTCGCCTTCTTTTGGGGGACGTATAGGCCCTTCGACTACATCACCGGTCTTTAATCCAAATAACTTGATTTGCGATTGCGATACATATATATCATCCGGTGAAGAAAGGTAGTTGTAATCCGATGAACGGAGGAAACCATATCCGTCAGGCATGATTTCGAGTACACCTGTTCCAATCAGAATGTCATCGAACTCATAAAGTTTTTCTGCAGGTTTACGTTCTGGAGCCGTTTGGGGTTCCTGTTCGTCAGAAATCTCTGGTGTATTGTTTATAACAGGTTGTTGCTCGACTTTTTCAGTGCTTTCCTCGTTGTTGGGCTTGTTCTCGTTGTTAGGAACGTTATTGTTGTTATTATTGTTGTTTTTCTTCCGTTGTTTCTGATTGTGCGATTGCGGTTTTGATGCAGGTGCAGAATTGTTTTCTCCCTTGGTCGCTTCGAATTTGCCAATCAGTTCACTGGGTAAATCCAACTTTTCAGAGGGCAGGTCTTCAATGGGAATAAAATCGTCGTTCCCATTTATGACAGGTTCTATTTCCGATAATATATCCTTAGATTTTTCCGGTTCTTCTGCTTGGATAACAGATGTTTCTACAGATTTTATAGTTTCTGCAGATGGCTTGTTTTTGGAACCTGGCTTACGTCCTCTTTTCTTAGGCGCTGCTTTTGCTTCCGTTGGAACCTCATCTATTTTAGAGGATGCATGGGCTGTAGGTTCAATAACTTCTTTTTTTGTTTCTTCAACAATGGGGGTATCTGTAGTCTCTGTATGAATAGGAGAAACTTTTTCGGGAATCGGAGGAGTAACGGCTTCTAATTTAGTGGCCTTATCCTTTGTAGCTGTATATACTTTATCGCCCTCCTTCTTTACACTGACACGCGCACGTTTACGAGGTTGCTTTTCGCTTTTGTCATCGTTAATCTTGGCAGCCTTCTTGGCAGCTTGGGCAATGGCTTGTTCATCCAGAATGTGATATACCAAATCTTCTTTCTTGTAGGATTCCGCTTTCTTTATTCCCAACTCTTTGGCAATGGATTGCAGTTCTGACAAGTCTTTGTCGTTCAATTGAATAATGTTATACATATAGTATATTTGTTAATGAAATAATTACTTGTTATGTCTTAAGAACAAACCGGATGCTAAATATCCGATTCTGTTTACTTAATGATTGTTATAGGATTTATAAAATTGATGTTTTTTGAATTTTAAAGATGCTTTTATAGCGGTACTTCGTTTTACGGAGTACAAAAGTAGAACTTTTTTTCTAATTTCACATAAAAACTCGACATTTTTTATGCATAAATTCTAAAAAACGACTAATTTAGCCTCCAAAATGAATTTGATTAGTAACATTAATGTTGTAGAGAAATGAAAAAAGTGATTTTTACAGAAAAGGCACCTGCTGCCATTGGTCCTTATAGTCAGGCTATTGAAGCTAACGGTATGGTATTTTTATCGGGACAACTTCCTGTTGATCCGGCTACCGGTGAGTTTGTACCGGGAGGTGTAGCCGAACAAACTGCACAATGTTTTGAAAATATCAAAAGTATTTTGGCAGAAGCTGGTCTCACTACTGCCAATATTGTTAAGACAACCGTATTTTTGGCTGATATGTCATTGTTTGCCGAAATGAATGGGGTGTATGCCACTTATTTTGAAGGTGATTTTCCTGCCCGTTCAGCTTTTGCCGTAAAGGCTCTTCCTAAAGGTGCATTGGTGGAAATCGAAAGCATAGCCGTTAAATAAAATGCCTATGAAATTTATATCTCCCGGTGGCTGGTTTTCGTTAGAATATCCGTCTATATGGTCGGAATTTGAAGATGTCGAAGGTGCCTTCTTGTTTTATAATCCGAACAATTGGTGTGGTAATTTCCGTATTTCGGCTTTCAAGGATTCAGATAAGAATTACGGTCGCCAAAGCATAGCATACGAGTTAAAGGAAAATCCCACTTCGGTTGCTGTAAAGGTAGGAGAATGGGAATGTGCCTATAGTACGGAGACTTTTCAAGAAGAAGGAGTATGGTATACTATCCATATATGGATAACGGGAAAAGATGATATATCTTTTGAATGTTCATATACTGTAGCTAAAGGAGAAGAACGTATTCCTGCAGAAGAAATCATTCGTTCGTTGAAAATTCGTACGGCCAACGATTTCCGTCAAAAGGAAGTAATCCCTGTCCGTGTTCTTGAAATAAGTGAAATAAACGAAGCTTTTGATTGGGTATCTACTACAATCAAGAAAACACTAACTAAAGATTTTACGTCTCAGGAATCGGATATTGAGCGCCTTCAAAAACTGATGGATGGCGGTAAAATATCAGAAGACCAGCGTCGTGCTTGGGAAAATATAGGTATGGCATTCGGAACTATTCTTGAAAATGAAATGGACGGAATGGAATGGGTAACGGTTGTCGAAGGACGAAAAGAATATCCTGCCATGCGTTTCCGTAGTACTTCTTTGCTTATTGAACCGGCATCTTTAGTATGGGAAAAGGTGAAACAGCATCAACCATGCAACTTGAAGAAGGAATTCGAACATATCAAAGCTCAAGTAGAGGATATGATAAGTAAGGAATAGTTTGTTCCTACTCTATTTTTTAGGCACGTTTACATCAGCTTTATTCGTAATCTGAGTAAAACGTGCCTAAAATATTACCAAGTCATTCCCTGGAAAACCACACTTTCTTCGTAAGGCACAATATGGCCTGTCATAGTAATATTGTTACTATTGAAATTAGGACTGATATAGGCACTTGCTTCGTTGGTACCTCCAGTCAGTGTGATGGAGATGGTAGCTGAAATGGCAATACCCGAGATGCTGAAATTATAGAAAACGTTTCCATGCTTGTCAGTACGTATCTCTGGTTCACTGATGCTTCCTTGAACAGTAACACCTCCTAATCCGTTAGGTCCGGGGCTATAGGCAAAATTGCTGAATGCGGTTTGTACAATGCCTTCGCCTTCATTTACTTGTACATAATTCGTACTTGCCGTTACGTAACGGGTAATACCGGTTGGGAACATAATGTTGTCTGCTTCCAGAACGAAAGCACCCTCTTTCAATGCTGCCAAAGCTTTTTCGAAAGCTACAGAATCCTGTTTGGCTTCCATTGCTTTTCGGGCTTCCATTCTTTTTTTAGCTTCTTCTCTTTTAGCTTCACGTATTTCTTTTCTTGTTTGCTGGGCTTCGATTACTCCTGTGAAGCAGAAGAGCAACAGAGTGGCCAATAATAGTACCTTTTTCATAATAAAGTTGTTTAGTTAGTGTATTGTTCAAATCTCACAGACTAAAACAACTTGTAGAATGGGAATGTTTACCATGAATAAAAGGACCTTTTATTCTTTATCTTTTTTTTCATCCTTTTTTGTTTTTCGGTTTTTGAAAAACCAATGGAAGAGTTCGCTCCATTTATCGAAGTCTTTTTTGTAGATGAAACCTATACCTTGGGTGGTAAGGGTAGATTTGGTAAAGTAGCGGTCATTGGTCTGATTATAACCACGTAGACGGAAGTTTCCATTTTTGTCAAGTAACCAAATAGCTTCAAAATCGCCTACAAAATTAGTGTTGGCCAATACATTTTCTCTGTAACCGAAATTACCGTTGATAAGTAACCGGTTATTGAGCAAGCGTCCTGACAGGATAGCTTCGGCTTCTACATCACTCCATCCTTCCTGGCCGGTACTCAGATTGGCACCAATGTTCCAATTCTTGTTTTCCGTCCATTGGGAAAGCATATTGTTCAACTGGCCGGATAGAGTATTGAAAGCCAAGGAACTGGTGGCATTCGAAGAACGGTTGGCGTTATTGGAATAATCTACCGTGTAGAATTTTCCGATGGTCAGCAGATAGATAATTTGAGTGTTCATTTGTTCTTCGGTGCTGGTAGCACTACGTACCAATTCCCGGTCTTCTTCGCTGACTGTTGGCAAATCAAGGTCAAACTTAATGGTAGGATTGGCTAAACTACCGGTCAAGTTCATTATACAATTTACTTTTACGGTACTTTGGTTCAACGTGGCATCCGTCGAAAGGTCACTCAATGAAGCAGAGTTGACTGTATAAACCGCTTGCAAATCCAAATTGGCTAAATAGGGGTCACCCGAGAAGGAAATAGTACCGCCTTCCTGGAGATTGAAGTCCTTACGGATAACTTCCTGCATACTCAATTTGTATACGCCTTGGTCTATGATATAGTTGCCAAACATGCGGAAGCTACCTTTATTATAATAGTTTACTTGCAAATTACCATTGCCACGGGCTGAAATATGGTCACCTGCAACAGGATCCATAATTACTTTCATTTGTGCATTGGGAGTGGCATCTATCATCATGTTGATATACAAATCCATGGGTGGACCGTCTTCTTCCTTTTTCTTTTGTGCGTCAGAATAGTGGTAAAACTCGGTTACTACCATATCCTGGATTCTTTTTGGGGTTTTGTCTACAAAAGTGATGAATTGGTTACTGGTTGCTTCAGTAGTGACTCCCGATACATACGTAAAGGAGGTGTTAGGGCCGGTGGTGAGGGCTACATCTATATTCATCGTGTTGTTTCCACCATATACCGAGATGTCGCCAATGGCATAAACTCTTCCGTATAAGGACATATCTCCCATGTCATCAGAATCGTATACCAACAGGTTGTCTGCATTTACGTCAAACCTGTATGTCATGTTCTTTAGTTTTTTATGGCGTAAATAGCCGTTCAGTATACCGCTGTGACCTTCTCTGTCATAGATACGGATATTTTCGAAAGCCAATTCTCCTGATTTAATGTGGATGGAATCATCCTGTATTTGGAAATAAGTGTTGAGGACATCGATCTTTGCATCGAAACGGGCACGTACATCGCCTTCAAAGTCGAGGAATTTGAAGGGGCCATATAATCGGAAGTGTCCATCGGCACGGGCTTCTATTTCACTGAATATACCTTCTACAAATGGAGTGATGAAAGCCAAGTTCATACTGTCGGCTTCAATATTCAGGTCGAGTCCTTTCAGCTTGGGGGATACGTATCCCGTTACGTGGGTATTGGTGTTTTTCTCTTTAATTTGTGCGTCCAGCCGGATACCTCCCAATTCGTTATCCCAATGACCGTAAATGTCAGCATTGCCCAACAAGGCTTTGTTCAAAGAAAAATTCTGTACATCGAGGTGTGTTTGGATGGATGGTGATTTCAATAGATTCTTCAGGTTTACTTGTCCGGTAGCCATACCGCCAAATTCTACATCATCGAATTTCAAGATGTCGAGTATATATTTTACGTTGACATTTTTTAGGTCTACCATACAGGAGTCGGTTTCAAGGTCTGTAAATTTACCATCTATGCGCAAATGTTGGTCGGTACGTCCTATCAAGAAATTGTCTACCGAAACAAATCCCGAATCAAGGGCGATGTGTGAAGGATGAATGTGCCAAATGGTATCATTGAGTACCATTGTGGTTGGAAGTATATCTACATCGGCTCGTAAGAGGGGAGAAGGGCCTTCTGTCTTGGAGAATCGGGTTATGGCATTTACTTTCCCTCCATAAGTTACATTAGTATTGTTCCCCCAATTCAGTAAGGTACTCAGTTGGTCTTCTTTAGCTTTTGCTTCCAAGGAAAGGTTGAGCATGGCTCCACTTTTCATTAGCATACTGCCTCGTAGCAGGCAGTTGAATTGGTTGGACGGATTTTCGCAAAACAGACTGGCCGATTCGTATAAAGTTCCGTTGTACATAAAACGGGGGAAAAAACCTTCCACTTTCAGGTGTTGGTCCTTGTCATTGAAATATCCTTTTAGTGTAGAGGGCATATCCATCCGGATGGGTAAAAGGAATACTTTTTCAAACAATTCGGTATTATTCATCCGTATATCGAAACGGAAATTGTTGTCGAGTGTTTTGGGAGAGTCGTCCAGTGTAATCAATGAAGGTATGTATTGTCTTATTATGTGAAGAACGCTTGTCGGAAGGGTATGATAGGAGAAGTTTCCTTGAATCAGTGCATTCATGAATGGTGACCGGATACTCAGTTCCTTTTCGCCATTCACTTGTCCGGATGTAATGGTCAGTCGGTTCATGAAGTATCCCTGATTGTCGGGGGCATTCAATATCAGGCTGTCAAGTTGGATACGTCCATTCATATTTTCTATGGAGCTCCCGGTAAAGTCTGCAGTAAGCTTCAATGAAATGTCAGTGTTCTGATATTTGTCGGAAAGATTCAGTTCGTGGGGACGTAAGTTATTGACGGTTGCGGTCAAGTTAAAATCCGGAACAGGTTGTGCTGTATTGAATGTACCATTTATCAGAACGACTCCGTTTTCATCGTCTATAGTCAGCTGTCCGTTAAAGCCACCATCTTTGTACAATCCGTCCATGGTAATGTTTTCGTAGCGGTAGTTGCTGTATTCTACCGAAGATATAATTCCTTGGATGGAGGTCTCGGGATATTTGTGGCGGTAGTTGAATCCGTTTAGAGCGATGTTGAAGTCGGCTATGCCAAATTTCTTGGCATCTCCCGTCAGGATACCCAAATCTAATTCGTTACTGGCCAATGTTCCCGAATAGGAACGCTTATGGCTTTCGTCTGTCTGCATGGTTATATCGGCACGAAGTTTACCTGCACTTGTTTGAAGGATTCCTTCCGATATTAGATGGTTCAAGTTCCCTTGGGTATGTCCTGTAAAATCGATGAATTGTAACCGTTCTGCTATCGAAGGTACTTTTCCTGTCAGTCCGTTGAACAGGTAGTCTATTCCTTCCTTATTTATATATAGTCTGGTTATTTCTCCATTGAAGGAGGGGGAGGCTTTGCGGTTGTCAGCGCTTCCCCTGCCTCTCATGTCCAGATACTTGTTGTCGTTCAGTGTGAATGTAGTACATTCTATATATTTTCCCATGCCATAAAAGTCCAATGAAAGGTCTATGGGTTGGTTCAGTTTGGCTAATGAGGGAACAATAGGAGCAAAGTCTGTCAGTTGAATTTTTCCATCCAGCTTTCCCTGATATTGTATCTGGTCTGTCAGTTGGAGGATTGAAAACAGACTGTCATATTGTACGGCCATATTGCCCATTTGTAGTGTACTATTGGGGAGTTCCAAAATAAAGTCATTTACATTCAGCGTGTTTTGGGTAGTTATGGCCTTTAAAGCGACTTTCTTGAGCTCAAATCCCGATTGTTCCTTAAACGAAAGACGACGTATCGCCATGTTTAAAGTATCGTTACGGAGGGCTTTCAGTGAGAGGGTCATTGCCAGATTGTCGATACTGATGTGTGAGGCGTTGAATTTCTCGGGAGTCTTGGGCACTGAACGTACATCGTATGTCACTTTTCCCCGTCTTACCAGCAATGTGTTGATACGCAAGTCTAAATGAGAAGGTGTCTTTACTGTATCTTTCGATGCCAAGGCTTCAAGCAAGAATTGATAATTGGGAATGGACTCGGGTGTTTCTCTGTTCAAATGAATGTTGAAGCCAAATAACTGTACACTGCTGATTCTTAGCCGTTTTTCAAGCAAAGGTAAAATGTCGAATTTGGCCGACAGACGATTTACCTTCAGTATTACCTCTTTTTGCTGGTCTTTCAGCAGGATGTCTTCAATAATAAGTCGGTTCAAGAGACCAAGGTCTACATGTCCTACATGGACTTCGGTTTTCAGCAGGCTTTCCAGCTCCTGCGAAATGAATGAAGCTAATCTTCCCTGAACATAAGGGATGTTCAGTAGTACGAGCATACCAATATACAGCCCTAATAACGAACTGACAAGGATACGTACGATATATTTTATGCGAGTAATTGAAGCCATATTTGTTTTTCAAGTACAAAAATACAAATAAAACAGCATAAAAGATGCATAAGAAGGGATAAAACTCAAAAAATATTGCGAAATTTGCAGCCGAATTTTCAAAAAGAGTAATTAATGATGAATAACAACCCCATTCCATCCCCTTTATTGTCGTTGGTACCTATTCTGGTATTAGTAGCCATGCTGGCCGTTGCCATTCATCTTTTTGGCAGTGATGCGCTTGCCGGAGGCAGTCAAATATGTTTGCTTACCGCTTCGGCCCTCTGTGTGCTGATAGGTATGACAAGGTATAAACGGACATGGAAAGATTTTGAAGATGCCATTATTAAAAATATAGCGGGTATAGCTACTGCTTTACTCATTCTGTTACTTATCGGTGCCTTATCGGGGGCATGGATGGTCAGTGGGGTAGTTCCAACCTTGATTTATTATGGTATTCAGATTATTGACCCCAATTTCTTTTTGGTATCTACTTGTGTAATATGTTCCATTGTGTCGGTTATGACGGGTAGTTCATGGACTACTATCGCTACTATTGGTATTGCTCTGTTGGGTATCGGCAAAGCATTGGGTTTTGAAGAAGGCTGGATAGCCGGTGCCATTGTTTCGGGGGCTTATTTCGGCGATAAAGTCTCGCCATTGTCCGATACTACCGTTTTGGCCTCTTCTACCGTAGGAACTCCTTTGTTCGACCATATTAAATATTTGATGTTTACTACCGTACCCTCTATGCTGATTACACTCGTTGTCTTTACCATTGCAGGCTTGTCATACGAAGCTCCGGAAGGGATACAGATTGCCGAGTTTACCCAAGCATTGGGCGATAAGTTTCATATATCCCTTTGGTTGATGTTGGTGCCGGTTATTACTGCTGTTATGATTGCCAAGAAAGTACCTTCCATTATCACTTTGTTCCTTTCTGCCGTATTGGCTCTGGTATTTGCCGTTCTGTTTCAACCCGATTTGTTGAGAGAAATTTCAACCATGGAAGGAGAGGGGGTAATGCCACTTATCAAAGGGGGGATGACTACCATGTTTGGTGCTACTTCCTTGGATGCCGGTAATGCCGAAATCAACGAATTGATTTCTACTCGTGGCATGTCGGGCATGATGGATACTATCTGGCTGATTATCTGTGCTATGTGCTTCGGTGGAACCATGACAGCCGGAGGAATGTTAGAGAGTATCACTTTGGTTTTTGTCCGTTTCACCAAACGTTGTGTCAGTCTGGTTTCGTCTACCGTAGCTACCGGTTTGTTTATGAATCTCACTACGGCCGACCAGTACATTTCCATCATACTTACCGGAAAAATGTTCAAGGATATCTATAAGAAGAACGGATACGACAGTCGGTTGTTGGGTCGTACGGTAGAAGATTCCGTTACCGTAACTTCCCCCCTTATCCCTTGGAACAGTTGTGGTATGACTCAAGCCACCGTGTTGGGTGTATCCACTTTTGTCTATTTCCCGTATTGCTTCTTCAATTACATCAGTCCGCTGATGAGTATCTTTATGGCAGCGATAGGTTATAAGATTCCTCGTCTGAAAAAATGACCGTTATCCCTTATGATAAAATCTATCATAAGTTAAAATAAAATTTATCCTAAGTTAGGACCAAAGCCAGGCTTAACTTATGTCTTCAATCGGGATGGGTTACCAAAAAGTTAAATGAATAAAATAGCCAATTAAAGATGATGGCTCTGCCCGATGTTAACACTCTTGTCGCATTCCCCCAAAAAACGGGTACACGTAGAAACATTTGCTACTACGCGTACTAACAATTGCTACTACGCGTAGTAGCAATTGTTAGTACGTATAGGGGGTGAAAATTTAGGTGTTAAAAATAACTCTTTACAATAGTTAAAATATAGGCTTGCAGCTTTGGCTGATGGTGCAACATTCGATTTCCTTAATGAGCGGACTTTTAATCACCCATAGAATAGGTGTTTCGAATAAAGCTCTGTAAGCATAAAATGATTGTGTACAGATTCTTCCTCCTTGTAGTTGCCAGAATGACACGGAAGGAATATTTTGATATGTTCTTGTTTTCCCGCAACAATGGGAGTTTCAAAAGGTTCACGTTAATTGCAGAAATTTTTCCATAATTCCATCGCAAACATTCTTTTTCTTCGTTTTTTTTGTGTAATTTTGCAAGCAAATTAAAAAACCATTTTTTATAACCCAATATGGCAAATGTGATTAAATTACACAAAGGCCTG
>CAZFDP010000013.1:0-18506 GCA_964518185.1 uncultured Phocaeicola sp.
TCAGAATGACACGATATTATGATACAGTCACCAATTCTTAGAATTGAGTGGCTGTATTGCTTAATAACTGATAAACGCCACTTGCAATGCCTAATAAAAGAATACCCGCTACGCAAACCAATAGGCATGTACGCATGGCACTGCCACTACGGAATGTGTGGATAGGCTGTTCATTGGGAGTGATATACATTGCCTTGATAATCAGCAAGTAGTAGTACAATGAAATGACTGTGTTTACCAATGCTATAAATACAATCAGGTAATAACCGCTCTTGAATGCAGCAGCAAATACAAAGAATTTACAGAAGAATCCGGCAAATGGAGGAATACCGGCCAGCGAGAAGAGAGCCAAAGTCATAACCAAAGTAAGCTTGGGGTTGGTTTGGTAGAAACCGTTGTAATCACTCAACTCCAATTTACCATGTGTATGGTGTTCAACTGATGCAAGAACACCGAATACGGCCAAGTTGGCTACAATATATACTACCATGTAATATACTAAGGAAGCCATGCCTTGTGGAGTGCCGGCCAATACAGCAAGCATGATATAACCTGCTTGCGAGATACTACTGAATGCCATGAAACGCTTCAATTGACGTTGACGCATGGCAAACAAGTTACCGATGGTAATGGTAGCTACAATAATGACAGAAAGCATCGAACTCCATTGTTCTGTCATGGAACCGAATACCTTAACTAAAATGACCATGGCAGTAAAGGCTGCAGCACCTTTCGAAATAACTGAAAGGTAGGCGGTTACAGCTGTTGGAGCACCTTGGTAAGTATCGGCTGTCCATAAATGGAACGGTACAAGGCTCAACTTGAAGGCAAGACCTGAGAAGAAGAATACCAAAGCCAATATTTGTAAAGGACTACCATCGAGTCCGGCGGGAACATCGGTAAAGTATAATGTTCCGATGGTTCCGTAAATCATGGAGATACCATAAAGCATGATACCGCTGGAAAATAAGGCCGAGAGGATGAATTTGGCTCCCGCTTCGGCACTATGCCCTTTATATTTGTCGAAGGCAATCATACAGGCCATGGGCACAGAAGCCAGTTCCAGACCTAAGAAGAACAGCAGGAAATGTCCGGCACTTACCATAAAGTACATACCAATCAGTGTACTTAATGTCAAGGTATAGTATTCGCCTGTCTTGTGCTGCACATCCTGACGTCTTAACCAGTCACTACTTTGCAAGAACACCAATAGGGTTCCCAATGTAAGGATGCTTTTCATGACCGAAGCCATGGGGGTAGAATGATACATTCCACCGAACAGAATTACTTCGTCAGGAGTCAGATTGGTTACCAGTTGAATACCCAGAAGGATACAGGCTATACGGCGGATGAGGTATCGATGTTTCTCTGAAAGAAACAAATCAAGTATAAACATCAGCAGGAATACGGCAATGAGGCTCAATTCCTGATGCATTTGTAGAATAGATGTATAATCCATAATCGTTTACTTCGTTAATAGTGAAACAATCGGTTCAACACTTTCGCTGATCAAATCGCTCATCCAGAAGGGAGCAAGACCAAGACCTGCCACGCAGGCAATAAGACAGATGACAGCAAAACGTTCGTCCCAAGTTGCATCGGTCAGTTTCAAGTGCTCTGGGTTCTGTACACCACCGTAAAGAATCTTTCCTACGGTTCGCAAGATGTACACGGCAGTAACTACAATACTGGTTGTTGCTATAATGGTACATACGCGGTGGAAAGTGTCATCATTCTGGAAAGAACCGACAAATACGGTCATCTCGGCCACAAAACCACTTAAGCCCGGCAAACCGAGATTAGCCAAACCGGCAATTACATAACCTACTGCAAGGAACGGCATAATTTTCATCAAACCACCCATCATACGGATGTCGCGAGTATGGGTACGACCATAAATCATACCGATGAGGGCAAAGAACAAGGCTGTCATCAAACCATGTGAAAGCATCTGCAGAATGGCACCGGTACATGAAGTACGGGTCATCATCAGTAAGGCAAAGAGTACAAGCCCGCAGTGTGATACGGATGAATAAGCATTGATGTATTTCAAGTCGGTCTGTACTACAGCACTGAAGGCACCGTACACCACAGAGATAGTGGTGAGTACCAAGAACAAATCACCCCACATATCAGCACCCTCGGGCATCAAATACATGGCTACACGGAAACATCCGTAACCGCCAAGTTTCATCAATACACCGGCATGGAGCATGGAAACGGCTGTAGGTGCCGAAGCATGACCATCGGGACTCCAGGTGTGGAAGGGGAATAAAGCTCCTAATACACCGAAACCCAAGAAAATGAGTGGGAAGAACATTCTTTGCATTTCTGTAGGGATGTGCTTTTGGGCTATTTCCAACAAGTTCATGGTTTCGCCACCTGCTCCGTAGAAGATACCGAGGATACCTATCAGCAAGAAAGCCGAACCACCCATCAACATCAGTGTAAGTTTCATGGCAGCGTATTCCTTCTTGCCGCTACCCCATACACCGATAAGCAGATACATCGGGATAAGCGCCACTTCATAGAACATGAACATGGTGAATAAGTCTGTTGAAATGAAAAAGCCAAATACACCCATACTTAGCAGTGTAAACCACAGAAAGTATTCTTTGGTCATGGGCTTCAATTGCCAAGAAGCAAATGTCCCGGTGAAAACAATGATAGCACTAAGCAATAACATGGCTACCGAGATACCGTCCACACCTACAGAATAGCAGATGTGTAATGGCTCGTACCACGAAACGGAAGCAGTGTAAAGCATTTCGGCAGTAGCTCCGGCTTGTCGCAAAGCGAGATAATCGATGGTGAGGTAAACCGATAAGGCCAATAACAGCGATGAACCGGCTACCATGACACCACGCACTTGGTTAATGTTGCGTGCAGCCCAAAGCGCACCCAGCATCAACAACGGTATTAGTACGAAAAGACTTAATATATTCATAATCTTCTTTTATATCAATAATAATAAAGTTAACGCAATTGCACCTGCCAAAAACCAAATGGCATATTGTTGTACATGGCCGCTTTGCATGTCTTGAATGTCTTCGGCTGCTGCATGGGTACCCCAAGCTGTAAAGTTGAAGAATTGGTCGATGACGTGCTTGTCCCACCATGCAATGGGTGTGCTGATGCAGCGGAAAATTACTTTCTTGGTTACAAACAGCCAAATTTCGTCCATGTAGAAACGACGATAGGCGGCTGTATGCAGACATTTGAACTTCTTTTCCAGTGCATCGGCTACGGGTTGTTGCGGACGAGCGTACATCCATGTGGCTATACCGATGGCGATAACTGCAATCACGATGCTGGTGATGGCTACTTGCATATCAAGGTGAATATGATAAGCCTGTCCGTTACTGCTCACAAACTCACCGAAGGGGATGAAGCCTGCAACGATGGTAATGGTTGCCAAAAATATCAACGGGAAACTCATGCTCAATGGAGCTTCGTGTGGCGTATGATGAGCGTGAAGTTCCTTGTTTTCCTTACCCCAGAAAATGCCGAAGTAGAGTCGGAACATATAGAAGGCTGTCATGGCAGCAATGGCTGTCATTACCCAACCCATTACAGGACTGAACTGGAAACAGGCGGTCAGGATTTCGTCTTTCGAGAAGAATCCTGAGAACGGCGGGATACCCGCAATGGCCAAACAAGCAATCAGGAACGTTATATGCGTAATGGGCATGTATTTACGAAGCCCTCCCATGGCACTCATTTCGTTACTGTGAACAGCATGGATGATGCTACCGGCACCGAGGAACAACAATGCCTTGAACATGGCATGAGTGAATAAATGGAACATACCTGACATATAACCCAATCCACCGTGATGTGGGTCGGCCGATGTACAAACGCCCAGAGCCACAATCATGAAACCAATCTGTGAAATGGTAGAGAATGCCAACACACGTTTAATGTCAGTCTGTACACAGGCTACGGCAGCTGCGTAGAAGGCTGTGATGGCTCCAACACAAGCAATGATGGGGAGCACATCAGGGGCATAACCGATGAAGATGGGGAACATACGTGCCACTAAATATACACCGGCAACCACCATGGTTGCAGCGTGGATAAGGGCAGATACAGGAGTTGGACCTTCCATTGCATCGGGCAACCAGATGTGCAAGGGGAACATGGCACTTTTACCTGCACCACCAACAAACATCAGACCAAGGGCAAGAGGAATCATACCGCCGGCAGCAATGAGAGTTGTGGTGGCGGGAGTGAATTCGAATGTTCCCGCATAATAACCATAAATCAGGATACCAATCAAGAAGAACAAGTCGGCAAAGCGGGTTACAATGAATGCCTTTTTACTGGCGGCAACCGCTTCGGGCTTGGTATAATAGAAGCCGATGAGTAAGAACGAACTAGCACCTACCAACTCCCAAAATACATACATTTGGAAGATGTTGGTTGCCACAACCAACCCCAACATGGATAAAGTAAAAAGTGACAGGAAAGCGTAATAACGCTGGAATCCCTTTTCGCCTTTCATATACCCGAAGGAGTAAAGGTGTACCATAAGACTCACGGTAGAGATGACAACGAGCATCATCACTGAAATGGGGTCGAGTAGGATACCCATGCCGATATTTAACGTATCGGTCAATGGAAGCCATTCAAAGTTATATGGCATGAGTGTGGGATAGATGCCTTCGGCTGTACGACTTGCCGAGAAGTAATCCCAAGCGGTGAGGTACGATAAAATCGTAACTCCCATCAGCGAGGCTGTGCCTATGGCTCCGGCCACTTTGTGCTTCATGCGCATTCCGGCCAATCCCAAGATTAGAAAACTTAGGAACGGCAATAACAGGATGAATAAAGTATAGTTCATAATCAGTTTTTCATTTCATTAAGATTCTTCACTTGAATGTTCTTGACATTCCGGTAAATGTTGATGATGATGGCGATGGCCACGGCTGTTTCTGCCGCACTCACTCCGATAGCGAACAAGGAGAAGAAGAAGCCTTCCAGTTGTCCCGGAAAGAGGAAACGGTTAAATACGGCGAAGTTGATGTCCACCGAATTCAGAATCAATTCCACGCTGATAAGCATGGCCAGAAGGTTACGGCGAGTGAAGAAGCCGTAGATGCCTACAAACATCATAAAGGTGGAAACCACCAAATAATATTCCATTGATACCATAGTCGTTTATCTTTTACGTGCAATCATAATTCCGCCTACAATACAAGCCAACAGCAAGATACTGATGACTTCGAAGGGCAATACATATTGATATTTCTCCATTCCCATCAGGGTGTGACCGATGGTGCGTACATCCAATTCACCGTCTACGAAACGAGAGGGAAGGAACTGGTGTTTCAGCATCACGAACAGACAGATGGCAAGACCAGCCAATGTAGAAACCAATCCGGCTATCATTTTGCCACTCTTCAGCGGTTCGGCCTTGTCGCCCTGACTGGAGGTAAGCAGGATGCTGAATACATAAAGAACGGTGATACCACCGGCATAGATAAGCAATTGCACGGCTCCCAGGAAGGAATAATGCAACTGAAAGTAGATGCCGGCCGTACCGAAGAGCACAAAGAGCAGATAAGTGGCCGCACGCAAGATGCGTGAGGTGGTCACTGCCAGCACGGAGCATACGCCGATAAATAGGGCCAGCACAATGAATACAATTAAATTCAGTGTCATATCGCTTTATTCTTTTAAGTCCATAACTAATTTTGTACGGTCGAATACGGCATTCTCAAATTCTGTGGAAAATTCGATGGCATGATGTGCACAAGCGTTCACGCACAATTGGCAGAACATGCATGCACCCAAATCGTATTCGTATTTCACCAACACTTTCTTTTTCTTACCGGTGGCTTCGTCGGTTACGCTTTCACTGGTAATGTGGATAGTGCCGTTGGGACAAGCCATTTGGCACAGTCCGCAGGCAATGCACTTATGGTTACCTTCCGCATCTTTGGGCATCACCAAACGTCCACGAAAACGGGGCGAAATTTCCAGCGTGTCACGGTTTTCGGGATATTGTTCGGTCACCTTCTTCGTAAAGAATTCGCGTCCGGTAACTTTCATCCCTGTCAGTAGGGTGCCGATGCCATGCATCAGTCCTCCCAAATATGATTTTTTTTCTTTCATCTTATTAGAAGTGTAAGTCGAATACAACAATGATTACCATCAGCAGCAGGTTGAACAAGCCTATCGGTACCAGATATTTCCACTCCAATGTCAGGATTTGGTCAATACGCAGACGGGGGAATGTCCACTTGAACCACATCAGCAACCATACTACAAAGAAGGCCTTGCCGAAGAACCACACAAATCCGGGAATATAGTCCATTACGGTGTTGAAACCGTCTAACCCTGGAATGTGGAGTGGCATCCAACCTCCCAAGAAGATGGTGGCAGCCACACCGGCAATGATGAACAAGTTCACAAACTCGGCTACGTAGAACAAACCGAAATGCATACCCGAATATTCGGTGTGATAACCGGCAGTCAATTCACTTTCTGCTTCGGGAAGGTCGAACGGACCACGGTTTACCTCGGCGTTACCTGCAATGAGGTAGATGACAAAGGCGATGAATGCTGGGATGTGTCCCTTGAAAAGGAACCAACCATCGGCCTGACGTTCCACAATCTCAGAGAACTGCATGGTGTCGGTCAGCACAATGATGGTGAGCAGACTCAATCCGGTCGAAAGTTCATAACTAATCATCTGTGCCCCGCTTCGCATGGCTCCGATGAGTGAATACTTATTGTTCGAGCTCCAACCGGCCAACAGGATACCTACCACACCGATACTTGATGCGGCCATAAGGAAGAAGATACCCACATTAAAGTCGAGCACTGCCATACCCTTGTTGAAAGGCAAACAGCAGAATGCTAAGATAGAAGCAAGAATGACGATATATGGAGCCAAGTTGTACAAGAACTTGTCCGAGTGGCGGATGCTGATAATTTCTTTAATCAACATCTTGAATACGTCGGCAAATACCTGAATGGTACCCCAAGGGCCTACGCGCATCGGGCCAAGACGGCACTGAAAAGCGGCGCAGACTTTACGCTCCATAAAAATCATGACGATGGCTATGAGGGCATAGCCCAACAAAATGCATACTCCAATGACCAAACATTCAATAAACACCGCTACATCTTCCGGCATGAAGGAAGTGAGCAGTTGGTGTATCCATTGGGTTACTATACTAAAGTCAAACATAGTTATCTATTTTTATCTGTCAATATCGGGAACTACATAGTCTACGGTGGCACCGATGGCAATCAAGTCGGCAATTTTGGCTCCGCGGCAAACGGTCTCCATGATAGAGACAAGCGGTAAGCCTGTACTGCGGAACTTCATGCGGTAAGGATACTTGTCTCCACGGCTTTCCAGGTACACACCAAATTCTCCACGGCTGCCTTCTACGGCACTATACCAACTTCCTTCGGGTAACTTGATGATGGCTTTTGTCTTTTCTTGGAACGGTCCTTCAGGAATATTGTCTATGAGCTGTTCAATGATGTTCATACTCTGTTCTATTTCCTCCATACGCACCATGTAACGGGCGAAACAGTCACCTTCCGTACGGACAATTTCCTTGAAATCCACTTTGCCGTACATGGCATAGGGGTGGCGCTTGCGTACGTCGCATGCCCAACCGCTGGCACGTCCTGTACCTCCAGTAGCTCCAAAAGAAATAGCGTCTTCCCGGCTCAGAATACCTACACCGTCCATACGGCCGTGTGCAATGACGTTTCCGGTAAACACTTCATGATATTCTCTCAATGTAGGTCGTAACCAGGCAATGAATTCCTTCACCTTCTTCACAAAGTCGGGCGCAATGTCGGCTTGTACTCCACCAATGGTGTTGTAGTTCTGAATCAGTCGTCCTCCAGTGGTAGCTTCGAAAATATCGAGAATCTTTTCACGGTCACGGAAACCGTAGAAGAAAGCGGTCAAAGCTCCCAAGTCCATGCAGATACAAGAGAAGAACAACAAATGTGAGTCAATACGTTGCAATTCGTCCATAATGGTACGGATGTATTGTACACGTTCGCTTACTTCAATACCCAAAGCCTTTTCTACGCACATGCAAAGTGCATGACGGTTTTGGTGCGCACCCAAATAATCCAAGCGGTCGGTCAGTGCCAATGTCTGCGGATAAGTAAGGCTTTCGCACATTTTTTCGATGCCTCGATGAATGTATCCACAGTGCACGTCCAGTTTCTTGATGATTTCACCTTCCAGTGAAACGCGGAAACGGAGTACCCCATGTGTAGCCGGATGCTGTGGCCCTATATTAATAATGTATTCATCCTGGTCGAACAGCACGTCACGCTTCTCTATGACACTTCCGTCGGGCAATTCTTCGAAACGATGGGTTGCATCGTCCGGTTCTTCATTGTCCATTCGCAGCGGATTGAGGCTTTCGTCATAATCCTTGCGGAACGGGTGCCCCACCCAGTCTTCGCGCAGATAAAGACGTCGCATGTCGGGATGTCCGATGAAGTGGATGCCAAAATAGTCGTATGCTTCGCGTTCGTTGAATTCGGCGGCTTTCCAAAGGTCGCACACGCTGGGCAATTCTGGTTTTTCTCGGTTGGGGGCTACGGCCTTCACCACCTTGTTTTCTCCGGTAGAGGTGTTTTCCAGGTGATATACCACACCCAAGCCTTCCTCTCCCCAGTCCATACCGGTGAGCGAGCGCAGAAAGTCATAACCCTGCGCACGGAGGTCGGCCAATGCCTTATGTATGTTTTCAGATTCTATCATCATCTTTTGTAAATTTATTCTTTTTTCTCTTTCCGGTTTACACCGCCGAAGAATTTTTCTAATTTTACTTTTCGTTGCAATTGCATCATACCGTAAAGAATGGCTTCAGGACGAGGCGGACAGCCGGGTATATACACGTCTACCGGCAGAATTTCGTGTACGCCGTTCACCACGTGGTATGATTTCTTGAACGGTCCTCCGCTGATGGCGCATCCGCCCACGGCTACCACATACTTAGGGTCGGCCATCTGGTCGTACAGACGCTTCAGTACAGGAGCCATCTTGTGGGTAATGGTTCCGGCCACCATAATGATGTCGGCCTGTCGGGGACTGGCACGTGTCACTTCGAACCCGAATCGGGCAAAGTCATAACGTGCGGCTCCCACCGCCATAAACTCGATACCGCAGCAACTGGTCGCGAATGTAAGCGGCCACAGACTGTTGCTTCGTCCCCAGTTGATAAGGTCGTCCAAACATCCCAACAGCACATTTGCACCATTGGCATTGAGTTCCTTGACCATTTCTTCCAGGTAGTCGTTGTTCTTGAAATCCTCATAAGGAATTGATTTGATGACAGGTTTCTTTATTTCCATTCCAACGCTCCTTTCCGCCAGGCATATGCCAAGCCCAGCACCAATACAACTAAGAAGAATAGGATACTTGCGAGGCCGTACACACCGAGGTCTTGTACAACCACTGCCCACGGAAAGAGGAAGACTGTTTCTACGTCGAACATCAGGAACAAGATGGCAAACAGATAATAACCCACCTTGAACTGCATCCATGATTTTCCTCGCGTGGGGATACCACACTCATACGCTTCCCCTTTCTGCGGGTTGAATGAGCGCGGCGAAATGGCATTGGCTATACCCAATGCTACAGCTACAAGAGCAATCGCCGTCAGGATAACGACAATCAATAGAGTTAAATACATATATATGATTTTTTTGTGATTAGACTAACATACAATTAAAAGGAAGAATGAAGAACTCCTTCGCTCCTGTGTTTGGTTACGGAGTGAGACAGTTACTTCATCACATTTCGGCTAAATAAGTATATGCTCCAGCGTATAGATATAATAATCTATGGGGTAAAAATAATGTTGTAGGGAAAAATGTGAGGCATCGTAGACTTCGTGGGTCCGGAAGTCGATGCAATGAGAGCCTGTGGTTGTGCACAGACATTTGGGCTTGAAACAGTTGGTATAAGTTCTTGGCCCCTTGAAAACAGCTTGTACCGGTACGGCTGTCCGTTCATTGTAAAGGTGAGCCATGGTTTTGGCAGCAGCCGGCTCTTCGGCCTGAATACATTCTGTGTACACCCCAAACGGCATCGCTCCGTGCGGTGTCGCCTTTTCCTCCTGCGGCTTCGCCCACCCTAAGGCGCAAGCCATCAGAATCATGCAGCAGATGTATTTGACTAATGTCGGCATTCCTTTCGCTATTGAAAGTGCAAAGGTAGCCATTTATTTTTTAATTAGGGGCATATTTATTCAGAAAAAATAAAGTGGACAGTTACTGTATCCCTTTAACTCTTTTTCCAAAAGCCGGGAGTGAGCAACAGCAGTACGGTGAAAAGTTCCAAACGACCGATGAGCATGTACAATGTACTTAACCATTTTGCTGCATCGGGAAGAGCATCCCACGAAAAAGCGGGACCACACATTCCAATACCTGGACCTACATTGGCAAGGCTCGATATAATGACACTGTAAGCATCATCAAAATCGAGGCCAATAATCATCATGGTAAACCATCCGAAAAAGACCAGAAGCAAGAATACGACAATGAAAGACAATACGGTAGATTTAGTGATGGAGGATACTACTGTTCCGTTTACTCGTATAGGCAGTACGGCATTGGGATGGATGATATGCTTGAATTCGTTCTTAGCCATTCTGAACATGATGACCGAACGGATACACTTGATACCTCCTGAAGTGGAACCGGCACAGGCCCCACAATAAGTGATGACGGTGGTTAGCATCCACAGAGGGGGTGCCCACTGCATATAATCGGCTGTAATGAAACCGCACGTGGTTTGCAAAGATACCACTAAGAAGGAGGCTTTACGGAAGGCTTCTTCGATACCGATGGAAGAAGAAATCCATAGACCAGTGGTAATGAGCAGGGTGAAAAACAATACCGTGCTGGCATACCATTTTAATTCCGTATCTTGAAACAACTTCTTAATCCTTCCTTTCAAGAACAGTAGGTATAACAAGGAAAAGTTGATGCCCGACAAGAACATGAATAGCAAAACAACATATTCTATGGAGGGGGAATGAAAAGCGGCAATACTACCTTGCTTGGTCGAGAATCCGCCAGTGGCGGTAGTACTCATGGCATGACAAACACTGTCGAACCAATTCATTCCGCAAGCCGATAATGCAATGGTTGCTGCTATTGTCAGCCCTAAGTAGATGCTCCATATCCACTTGGCCGTAACACTGATGCGTGGACTTACCTTGTCGAGTTTGGGGCCTGTGGCCTCGGCGGCAAACAATTGTACACCTCCCATACCGAAAATGGGCAGTACGGCGATGGTGAAGATTACGATTCCCATGCCGCCAATCCATTGTGTGAGGCTTCGCCAAAAGAGTAAGGCGTGAGGAAGCGATTCGATATTGTTCAGAATACTGGCACCTGTAGTGGTAAAGCCCGACATGGTCTCGAAAAAGGCATTGGTGACATTCGGCACATAACCGCTTATGTAATAAGGGAGCATACCGAAGAGCGAAAAGATAATCCATGCAAAAGTTACGATGATGTAGCCATCGCGGCGGTTGAGGCGGTGCTCGGCACCTTTGCTGGTATAGATAAAGGGAATACCTGCTCCGGCTGTTATCAGCGTAGAAAGGATGAAAGCGATGAGGTCCGCCTCCTGATAGTATACGGACAAAAGGGTACATAGGCTCATGAATCCTGCTTCAATGAACAGGAGGCTCCCCATAATGCGGTATATCATCTTCCAGTTTATCATCAGGTGAAATATTTTTCAGCTTTCTTAATCATATTTTCCAAGCAGAAGACCACAACATGGTCGTCCGGTTGGATGATAGTGTTACCATTAACCAAAACTCCTTCTCCGTTGCGGATAAGTCCCCCCATGGTGATACCTTTAGGCAATCCCATGTCTTTGATAGGTGCTTTGGTAATCTTGGAACCCTCCTTAACTTTGAATTCGGCTACGTCGGCATTGGCAAAAGTCAGGCATTTTACATTGGATACATCGGCATCGAGCATCATCTGATAGATGTGGCTGGCAGCTATTTTTTTCTTGTTGATAACTGTTCCGATATCCAGACTCTCGGCCATGCTGATGTAATCGATGTTTTCTACTTCGGCTACGGTTTTGGTTACTCCCATACGCTTGGCGGCTAAACAAGCCAGAATATTGGTTTCAGAATTGTCCGTCAGGGCTACAAAAGCCTCTGTGTTTTTCAGTCCTTCTTCCATTAACAGGTCCAGGTCGCGTCCGTCTCCGTTGATTACCATTACATCATCGTCAACCAATTCTGTCAGGCGGTTGCAACGTTCCAAATCACTTTCTATGATTTTAATTTTCATAAAGTCGGGAGCATATTGCGAAGCTCTTACTGCAATACGGCTTCCCCCCATAATCATAATGTTCTTTACATCGGGATAGTTTTCTTTTCCTACTATTTTCCGTATATATGGGATGTACTTCTTGGTGGTGGTAAAATAAACTATGTCGTACAACTTGATGATGTCGTCTCCTCTGGGGATAATGGTGGCATTGCCTCGTTTGATGGCCACAATGTGGAATGGAATGTCTCTTCCTCCCAATTCGTGTAGAGGAACATCGATAATCTCGGCACTTTCGCGTATTTTTGTACCGATGAGCACTAAGGCTCCATCGTAGAATTCCCACCATTGCCTAACCCAACTCATGCGTATAGCTGCCACAATTTCTTTAGCGGCCAGCATTTCTGGATAAATCAGTGAGTCTACTCCCAATTTGGCGAAGAATTCCTTATTCTTGGGCAGCAAGTATTCGTAATTGTCTATGCGGGCTACGGTTTTCTTGGCTCCCAAATTACGTGCCAGCATGCAGGCGGTCATATTACGGCTCTCTTCGGGCATGACGGCTATGAACAAATCGGCATCCCCCACGCCTGTATTTCTCAATCCTTGGATCGAAGTGGGCGATGCACATACAGTCATCAAGTCGAAGTTGGAATCCATCTTATAGAGTTTTTCCTCGTCTTCGTCCATTAGGATGATGTCCTGCTTCTCTACCGACAGCAGTTTGGCCAAATGGGTTCCTACGGCTCCTGCTCCTCCGATAATGATTTTCATAACCTGTCTATTTAGAGTAATAACAATACTTTTTCAATGGTCTGGCTGTCCATTCCACAAACTTGGTACAGTTCTTCGGGCTTGCCATGCTGTACAAACTTGTCGGGTATACCTATACGCTTCACTATGGGTGTATATCCATTGTCAGCCATAAACTCGAGTATGGCACTTCCCATACCACCTTTCAGTACTCCGTCTTCTATCGTAACAATCTTTTGGAAGTTTTTCCCTACTTCGTGAAGCAAATTTTCATCGAGTGGCTTTAAGAAGCGGAGGTCATAATGAGCGATGCTTCGACCACTCTTTTCCTCTGCAGTTGCAATGGCTTGGATGGCCGTATTCCCGATGGGGCCTAAGCTGAGTACGGCAATGTCCTTTCCTGCTTTCAAAAGGCGTCCTTTTCCTATTTCGATGGCTTCTAATGGGCATTTCCAATCGGGCAACACACCTCTGCCACGTGGATAGCGGATAACGAAAGGCCCTTGGTCGGGCAGTTGGGCAGTGTACATCAGTCTGCGCAATTCATGTTCATTCATGGGTGAGGCTACAGTCAAATTGGGAATGGACCGCATATAAGCCAAATCGAAGGCTCCGTGATGTGTGGGGCCGTCTTGTCCTACCAAGCCTGCCCTGTCCAGACAGAACACTACGTTCAGCCTTTGGATGGCTACATCGTGAATGACATTGTCGTAGGCTCGTTGCATGAACGATGAATAAATGTTACAGAAAGGCAATAGCCCGTCTTTGGCCATACCGCCCGAGAATGTCACGGCATGTCCTTCGGCAATACCTACGTCGAATCCTCTGTCGGGCATAGCTCTCATCAGTATGTTCATGGAGCACCCCGATGGCATGGCCGGGGTTACTCCCACAATTTTTTCGTTTTCTTTGGCCAATTCCAACAATGTTTCACCAAATACATCTTGGAAGAGTGGGGGGAGCCCTTCGTCATCAGTCACCAATCGTTCGCCTGTCTCCTTATCGAATTTGCCGGGAGCATGCCATTCGGTAGCAGCCTTTTCTGCTGGAGCGAAACCTTTGCCTTTTGTAGTATGGATGTGAAGTAACTTGGGACCTTCCATATCTTTGATGTCTTTCAATACCTTGGCCAAATTATTCACATCGTGTCCGTCGATAGGACCGAAATAACGGATGTTCATGCCTTCGAATACATTTTGCTGTTGGGCCAATAACGATTTTAAGCTATTGTTGAAACGAATCCATCGTTTGCGACCTTCATCGTTCCAAAGTCCCCATTTGGATAGAAATTTCGAGACATTGTATCTGAATCGGTTGTATCCGGCTGATGTCTGCAAATTGAGCAGATATTGTTTCATACCACCCACGCTACGGTCGATAGCCATGTTGTTGTCATTCAAGATAATCAGGAGGTTGTTGGGAGTGGACGAAACATTGTTTAGCCCTTCGAATGCCAGCCCGCCACTCATCGAACCGTCACCGATAACGGCCACTACATGCCGTTTGTCCTCCCCATGCTTTTTGGCGGCTACGGCCATACCCAATGCGGCCGAAATGGAGTTCGATGCATGTCCGCAGGTAAAAGTGTCGTATTCGCTTTCTTCAGGCGAAGGGAAGGGACGGATGCCGTTCAGCTTACGGTTGGTACGGAATTGGTCTCGCCTGCCGGTCAATATCTTGTGCCCATAAGCTTGATGTCCTACATCCCATACGATGCGGTCATAGGGGGTGTTGAACACATAGTGTAAAGCTACGGTCAATTCGATGACTCCAAGACTGGATGCAAAGTGCCCGGGGTTGCAGGAAAGTTCGTCGATAATCTTTTGCCTAAGCTCTTGGCATACCTCGGGTAGTTGGCTTGCACTTAGTTTGCGCAAGTCTTCCGGCTGGTCGATGCCTGGCAATAATGTATATGAAATATCTCCTACCATTTCTTTTCGATGTGATAAATATCATGCAAAAATAACACAAATAAGTGTATTATGCTTAAATTTGCCCGTAAATTTTAGAAACAGTTGTTTATGATGAATTTCAGAACGAAAGTAGAATTGCCCGAAAAGGTGACAAAAATCCGACATTCTGACCGCTTGATTCTCTTTGGGTCGTGTTTCGTGGAAAATATTGGAAATTTGTTGTCTGCAAACAAGTTTGTGTGCGACGTAAATCCTTATGGGGTGCTTTATAATCCTTTTTCCATTGCCGATGGGTTACGCAGAATAATGCGGAAACCTGTATATGGACAGGATGAACTGTTCCAGTGGGAAGGTATGTGGCACAGTTGGATGCACCACGGCTCTTTTTCGGCAGATTCACCGGAGGAATGTCTGCAAAGAATAAACGGCCGTATGTATGCGGCTGCTGAAGGATTGTCCGTGGCCGATTGGCTTATTGTAACGTGGGGCACGTCTTTTGTCTACATTCACGATGGAGCCGTTGTAGGCAATTGCCACAAATTGCCGGCGGCTTCTTTCGAACGTTCCTGTATGAATGTAGACGAAATAATTGGCTTGTGGCGTACCCTTCTGACCGAGCTGAAGGATAAGAATCCAAAACTGAAAGTGTTGTTTACTGTCAGCCCTATCCGTCATGCCAAGGATGGAATGCATGGCAATCAGTTGAGTAAGGCCCGCTTGTTGCTGGCTGTTGACGAATTATGCAATGAATTCGACCATTGCTTTTACTTTCCTTCGTATGAAATTCTGATGGATGAACTTCGCGGTTATCGCTTTTATGCTGATGATATGCTTCATCCTTCTGCTTTGGCGGTAGAATACATTTGGAACTGCTTTTGTCGTACTTATTTCAGTGATGAAACCCTGCGTGTCATGAAAGAATGGAATGAAATACAAAAAGGACTTCAACATAAGCCTTTCCATCCGGAGTCGGATTCGTATCGTCAATTTTTAAGTCAAATTATGTTAAAGATTGAACGGATAAAGCAAAAGTTCCCGTACATTGATGTCCAAAAAGAAATAGAATTATGTCAAGCTCTATCGAAAATATAACTAATCTATTGAACGCAAAGCGGATAGGGAATTGTGAAGCCCGTATAGACTGGCTCCTGACCGACAGCCGTTCACTCTGTTTTGCCGAAGAAACACTTTTCTTTGCTTTGAAGACCAAACGGAACGATGGGCACAAATACATCCCTGAACTGTATGAACGGGGAGTGCGTAACTTTGTGGTGAGCGATTTGCCGCAAAAAATGGAACTTTATGCCGATGCCAATTTCTTGCAGACGGGAAATCCACTGAAAGCATTGCAGAAATTGGCCGAGAAACATCGATTACAGTTCGATGTGCCGGTGGTGGGCATTACAGGTAGTAACGGAAAGACCATTGTGAAGGAATGGATTTACCAGTTGCTTAGCCCCGATCGTATCGTCACCCGTTCGCCTCGCAGCTATAATTCTCAGATTGGAGTACCACTTTCAGTATGGCTTATGGACGAAAAGACTGAGGTAGGTATTTTCGAAGCGGGTATTTCCGAAATGAACGAGATGGAAACTTTGCAAAGTATTATCCGCCCGAGCGTAGGTGTACTGACCAATATTGGTGGTGCTCATCAGGAAAATTTCTACTCCTTGCACGACAAGTGTATGGAGAAACTGAGTTTGTTTAAAGAATGTGACGTGGTGATATACGATGGCGACAATGAAATAATCAGCAGTTGTGTGTCGAAATGTCTTTTTGGGGCCCGCGAAATAGCCTGGTCCAAAATAGACAACGAACGTCCTCTTTACATCGAGCGGATAGAGAAAGGAAAAGTATCGACCACTGTCCAATATCGTTATTTGAATCTGCCGGGCGAATATACTATTCCGTTTATAGACGAAGCTTCGATCGAAAATTCCCTGCATTGTCTGGCGGTGGCACTTTATATGATGGTTCCGGCCGAAAAGATAGCCGAGCGGATGGCATTGTTGGAACCGGTAGCCATGCGTCTTGAAGTGAAGGAGGGAAAAAACAACTGTACGCTGATAAATGACAGTTACAATTCCGATTTGGCTTCACTCGATATTGCCTTGAACTTCCTTTCACGCCGTTCGGAAGACAGAGGTCGCAAGCGCACGCTCATTCTTTCCGATTTGTTGGAAACGGGGCAGAGTGGCAAGTTCCTCTATCGGCAGGTGGCCGATTTGGTGCAGACTCACGGCATAGATAAAATCATCGGAGTAGGTGAGGGTATCAGTGAGGCATCTTCACGTTTCGAGATGGAGAAGCATTTCTTTCATACTACTGAAGAGTTGTTGGCTTCGGATTTGTTGATGAATCTCCGCAACGAAGTGATATTGATAAAAGGCTCACGTAGTTTTCACTTTGATGACATTACGGAACGTCTGGAACTGAAGGTGCACGAAACTATTTTAGAAATCGATTTGAATGCGTTGGTCGATAACCTGAACCATTACCGGGGGAAGTTGAGGCCCGAAACGAAGATGGTGTGTATGGTTAAGGCATCAGCTTATGGAGCCGGTTCTTACGAGATTGCCAAGACATTGCAAGATCATCGGGTAGATTATTTGGCTGTGGCGGTTGCCGACGAAGGTTCCGACCTCCGCAAGGCGGGTATAACCAGTTCCATTATCATTATGAATCCCGAACTGACAGCTTTCAAGACCATGTTCGACTATAAATTGGAGCCCGAAGTCTACAACTTCCATCTGTTGGGTGAACTGATAAAGGCAGCCGAGAAAGAGGGTGTAACAAGTTTCCCTATCCATATCAAACTCGATACGGGTATGCACCGTCTTGGGTTTGCTCCCTCCGAAGTGCCCGAACTCATCTGTCGTCTCAAACGGCAGAGTGCTGTAATCCCCCGTTCGGTCTTTTCGCATTTGGTGGGAAGTGATGGTGCCCAGTTCGATGCCTTTACCCGTCGGCAGATAGAGACCTTCGAGCATGCCTCTGAAGAGCTACAGGCCGCTTTCCCGCATAAGATTTTTCGCCACATCTGTAATACGGCAGGTATCGAGCGTTATCCCGGTGCACAGTTCGATATGGTACGCCTCGGTATCGGCCTTTATGGTGTGGACCCCTTCACTAATCGGATGCTGCATAATGTAAGTACCTTGAAGACCACCATCCTTCAGATACGCGATGTGCCGCAGGAAGAAACGGTAGGCTATAGTCGTAAAGGTAGGTTAGAGCGCGATTCGCGTATTGCTGCCATCCCTATTGGTTATGCCGACGGATTGAATCGCCGTCTGGGCAACGGTCGTGCATGGTGTATGGTAAACGGCCAAAAGGCTCCGTATGTAGGTAATATTTGTATGGATGTCTGCATGATAGATGTAACCGGTATCGATTGTAAGGAAGGCGACAAAGTCGTTATCTTTGGCGATGAACTTCCTGTAACCGTGTTGGCCGATATCTTGGAAACCATTCCCTACGAAATCCTGACCAGTGTATCCAATCGGGTAAAACGGGTGTATTATCAAGGGTAAATGTTTT